>JAEZIU010000087.1 GCA_023436485.1 Bacillota bacterium
CTTTTTCAATACCTGCAGCTGAAATTAACGAATGGAACCTTTTCGTTATGTATCTTGAATCAAGACTTTCACCTTGCTCATTTGTAAATACATAAGTACTCTTTTTATAGTTGATTATGAATAAATAATTAGGAGCGTTAAAATGATAACCTAAATAGTAAATTGAATAATATGCCAATAATATATATAATTAAAGTGTTTATATTAAGAAATCGGAGGCTGTTTATGTTTGAAGAGAAAAGGATTGGTACCCAAGGATGGAAACAATTTTTAGATAATAAGATTTCTATGCTGTATAAATTTAATTCAGCTCGAACATTTTCAAAAGCCCAAATAGTAGAAGTAGCTCATGGAAATGTTGCTGAATCAGAATTTAGAAAATGGCTTTCAGAGTTTTTGCCTTATAAATATGGTGTTAGTTCTGGATATATCGTAAGTCAAAGCCGAGAATTTATACACCAAGAAAAACTACCACACTATGATGTTATTATTTATGATAGGTTAAATAGTCCAACTCTCTGGGTTGAAGATAATTCTGACAAATCTGAGCATGGAAGAACAAGAGCTTTTCCAGCTGAATATATTAAGGCTGTTTTTGAAGTGAAATCAAGACTAACCTCAAAAACTGCTAAAGATTCAATGGATAAGCTAGAAGAATTAAATTGTTTAATTTTAAATTCAGGGGATATAAATGATCGTTTTTGTGGCAAAATTATGCCCTCATTCTTCTGTGGATCTGTATTTTTCGAGATTAAGAAGGAAGATGAATTTGATAAAAATATACTTAACAATTTAATTCCTTCAAATAAAATACATAACTTTTATGGAGGAATTATACTTAGTGCTGAGGGAAAAGATGCTGCGGATACAGGGATCATTAGAGTAACTACAAGTGATAAGGATATTGAGTCTTATAAAGAATCACTTATATTAGGAATGCCTTTTTCAGATTTTAAAAAAGTAAGTGATGATAAATATTTAGGAACAGTGTTGATGTGGGGAATGTCTGAATTCTCAATTTTTGCATTTAATATTCTAGTAGTCTGTAACTTTTGATATTCATGGTGAGTAATAACTTCTACGATATATAATATAAGATATCACAAAAGATAAGGGAGAAAGAGCCATGGAGAAGAAATATATAGTTACGTTAGCTAAGGAAGAACGTGAAGAATTAACTGAGTTAATAAATAAAGGAAAAGTTGCAGGATATAAAATTAAGCATGCGAATATTTTACTAAAGGCTGATGAGGGTGAATATGGCCTAAGTTGGTCAGATACAAAAATAGCAGAAGCATTTAATGTACATGAAACGACAGTTCGTAATATACGGATACGATTTATAGAAAAAGGAACTAAAACAGCTTTGGAAAGGGAAAAAAGAAACAACTATGAAAAGAAATTAGACGGGGATGCAGAAGCACAATTAATAGCTATTGCATGTAGCAATCCCCCGGAAGGCTACAGTAAGTGGTCAGTTAGGTTGCTTGCAGATAAAATGGTTAAACTACAACTTGTTGAAGAAATTTCTCATATGACCGTCCAAAGAACATTAAAAAAAATGAACTTAAGCCTTGGCTCAAGGAACAATGGTGCATACCACAAGCATCAGGAGAATTTGTAGCGAGAATGGAAGGCATATTAGAAGTATACAAAAGGCCTTATGATCCTTTAGTTCCTGTAGTTTGTGTAGATGAAACAAATCGGCAATTGATTGAAGAAACCCGGGTTTCCATAGAAGCAAAGCCAGGTCAGGTAAAGCGGGTAGACTATGAGTACAAACGAAATGGCGTAGCTAATTTATTCATGATGTTTGTTCCTCTTGAAGCTAAACGATTTGTAAAAGTCAGTAAACATCGTACAAGAGAAGATTTTGCATATTGCATTAAGGATTTGGTTGATATACATTATGCTCATGCAGAAAAAATTGTATTAGTTATGGACAATTTAAACACTCACAGTCTGGGCTCGTTATACGAGGCCTTTGAGCCTACTGAAGCTAAAAGGATTGCAGAAAAATTGGAAATCCATTATACTCCTAAACACGGGAGCTGGCTTAACATGGCAGAAATTGAAATTGGCGTAATGGGTAGACAATGTTTATCTGAATATATACCGACCATTGAACAAATGAAAAAGGAAGTAGCATCATGGCAATTTAACAGAAATATGCAATGTACCTCTGTAAATTGGCAATTCACTACAGAGGATGCAAGGATAAAATTGAAGAGTCTGTACCCAGAAATTTAAGAGTTACAGACTACTAGAACTGATCCATATAAATAATCATATTGTAAAGGATATTGAAAATGGAAGAAATTGTTGAATAGGAACGTCAAACCAAAATTTATCCAACAAGTTAGCAAGGGATAATTTTTCAGAGCAAGAGCTTCACAAAATAGCACAAGCTTTCGGCTGTAAGTATGAAGGTTTTTTCATTTTTGATGATAATGATAAAATATGATAAATATAAAAATTGAAGGCTATATTTATATATGTTGTTAATAGCCTTCACTTCATTAAGTTTCTAAACCCTTGGTATTTCTAGCTTTCTTAAGTCTTTACTTTTGTATTTATACCATCAACATCCCATTGAATTGTATAATACCCCAATTCCCTGGCAATTCTCACTACAGAGCTGTTATAATCGCCATATGGTGCTCTGAATAGATCAACCTTATTTCCACTTATCTCATTTAGTTTCCTTCCACATAAATCAATTTCCTCTTTGATTTTCGCATCACCTAAAGCTCCCATCCTGAAGTGTGAGTATGAATGATTCGCAGTATCATGCCCATTCATAGCCATCATTTTTATCATTTCAGGATTTTTTTGAGCCCATTGCCCAAGTACGAAAAAAGTCGCCTTTACATCCTCTCTTTCCAAAGTGTTTAAAATATCCGGTATATCATCTGCACCCCAAGCACAGTCAAAGGTTATTGCTACAACTTTATCCGGATAATCAACTGAATATATTGGTAAATTGTTATCAATGCCAAATACTCCTAAAATCTCGGATTTAGACATCAGAATAATAAACGCAGCAGCAAATACTATTACCACAGCTAAAACAACAGGAAGCACCCTCTTTGCCTTAACAACATAAAACATCATTGTTTTGACCCCTTTAGTTTAAATATTATCAATTAATAATTAATATTCAAATTAATTCAGTTTAAAACATAATTTTAAATTTCTACCTCAATTGTAAGATACATGATAGCACATAAGTCGATATTTTCTTCATTCCACTAACGAACTAATTTGTAAAAAAGTGCAACACAATCCTTTATTGTTGTTATTACAAAATAATATATCGTAATTTGATTCTAAAAATTTCTAACTAAACTAACCTTGTCTATTGGAATTCTTATTGTGTTGATCTTAACAAAAAGCAAAGTTTTAGAAAAGTTTGGTGATAATGATATGGTAAAGTATTTTGAAAAATATATGCTAATTACAATAAACATGAATATTTTATTATAAATGTTACATAAATTATATATTGCATATTGAAGTAAATTATGGTAATTATATATTAGGTAAACTTGTAATAAATATTAGTTGTGTAATTA
>JAEZIU010000090.1 GCA_023436485.1 Bacillota bacterium
GTTCCTTCCACAACATCTGAGAAGCCGAGAGCATTTAGACGCCGCGTGATTTCGTAGCCGTAGGTTTCGCCACGACTTATAATTTCAAGGACACATCCCTCAAGGACTCCTTTGAGCAATTCCGTTAGGTTATCCAGTACAATCACCTCTTTCACTATTCTGTATAACTGATATTCAGTACTACTTACTACTGGTACATAGTAACACGTAGTAGTGTGGCTGTCAAGACAAAAAAATAAACCTTTTTAAAGTAAAAAGGTTGTCAACGAGGATGTAATTTATGACTTTGTAATCTGATAAAATGCCGCTAACTACGGCCTTGAAGTGATTTAAGCTTTTTGTTAATCTCGTCGGCACTTTTCCGGTCGAGTTTCCAGCTTATCAAATTAACTGCGATATAAACAATAAAAACTGCAAGTGCGAAGAAGAGCGCATCAGCAGGAACTCTTAGTATTTCTACCTTAAAACCAACTACTATCAGTATTGCTTCAAGGACAATAACATGAAGTACATTGCGTAAAATCGTCTGACGGAAGGATAATTCCTTTTGAGAATAGGTTAAAAAGGAGGGTATGAGGCTAACAAATCCAAAAAAAAGCGGCGAAAAATAACTCTCATACCCAAACTTTGCAGTAGGGTCAAGGGTCAGTCCAAGGACGCCGGTTGCTGCCGTTATACAAGTGGTAATAATGAAGTATTCCAATAGGCATCTTTTCAAAAAAGTCTTAAAGTTGCTCATATGCGTTCACCTAACAATCGTTTTTTTAATTCAGGAACATATTGACGAGAAATGATAACCTCTTCACCATTGAACATGGTTGCAGAAAACCGACCATTCAAAACAGGGCGTACATTATCGATTTTCATCAGGTTAATGACAAAAGATTTAGAACATCTGAAAAATCTTTTGTCTTCATATTCCGTTGCAAATTCGTACAGCTTGCACTTTAGCTCATAAACCTTTTTTAATGTGTAGGCATAGGTCTTATTATCAACAGCTTCTACAAATAAAATATCCTGAAGAGAGATCTGGGTTACTCGTTCATCTATATACCCCGCAAGTGTTGCCTCGGTGGATTCGATGAAGCGGACAATGGTTTTCACATTGTCATTTACTTCATAGCATTGGATAATTGCCTGCTCTGCAGAATCATAACTTATTTTTTCAACTGAAACTCTCATTAGACACCCTCTAATTAGCTTTATAAAGGAGATTACCAGCTTATAAACGAATAATCTCCTAAGTAATTATAGCATAATTATAGATAGTGCCGTAAAGTTGGGTCTAATATTCCGTTTTTAAATCCAGCTCTTTTTTATCCTTGAGGGTATGGTCAAAAAAGTCAAGCACAATTTTATTCATCGTCTCAATACAATAACGGCTGTCTACCGTGCCAGTACCCAGCATATGGGCCAGTGTAGGAGAAAAGAGAGGCAGGTCGGTAAAATTCAGATGACCTGAGTCACGAATTACAATATCATAGGCTTCTTTTGCATTGGCACTGGCGGAAAGGTTATTATATTCTGTTCCCATTTGTTTTGCATCCTTGTAATGACTATCATTGTATAAGTCTAACAAGGGGATGGGATAGGCCTCAGTGTTCAAAATCTCATGTCCGTTTTTAAAAGCAACTTCCTCGCCTATCATTGTGCCGTCGATTACGGCCACTGCATCCACATCAGAACGGTCTCGTCCCAATTGTGCTGCTGCCGCACCCCCAAGAGAATGGCCGAAAAGTCCTATTTTGTCTTGATTGATTATGGTATATACGGATTCAGGTATCTCAACATTTTTATTGTCCAAGATTTTATTTAGTACGAAATTTATGTCACCGGTACGTAGGTTCAACCATTCATGTGACTTGTCATAGCTGGTCTTCTCGTCATACTTGCCATTGGTAATATTAACAGCATCATTTAGAAATTCTGTATTAACTAATGTGGTACTACCGTCGGTATGCTTTGCAAAAAACGAATGGTAGCTGTGGTCGATGCTACATACCACGTATCCGTTGCTGGCAAGGTTTTCAAATGTGGAACGATTACTACCTCGATATCCGAATGCCCCGTGGGAGAATATGGTAAGTGGGAATGTGTTGGAACCTTCCTTTACAGTGGGGTACCAAAACTGAACCGTTAGTTTTCTATTTTCACCTGTCTTTGAGAAGGGATCAATGCGAGATGTATCCACAAAGGTAACGCTTGTAGTATTTATAGTATAGTGACCAGTGGATGCGACAGGATTGAACTGTGGAAACAGAATTCCGGGAAGGATGCATATTGTAAGCAGGATGCACCCGCTTACACAGGAGAGTACAGCAGGAAGAGTCTTATGTTCTTTTTGTGTCTTGGGCTTTTTTATAAAATATATGGCACTAAAGATTGAAAGAATCGCAAGAAGAATGAATAATCCTATCCAGCGGAAGCTCCACCAATAAACACCTATGGCTAATAACAATGAAAAAATGGCAAAGGCTGCAAGCCGCATAATGTTCTTTACCTTTAACTGTCGATTTTTAGTTACAAGTCTGAAAATAAGAAATCCTATTTGTGCACTAAGTGCAATAAGCAATGTAATTATCCCAAGCATATGTATTACTCCTTTGATTTAATTTGTTATGTGTAGTATAAGAAATACTTCTTAACTGTTCAATGGATTTACAGGTAAGTTGCATTTAATCGATGTAAGTTGCATTTGAAATCAACAACAGTAATAACAACGTGATATATTTTTTTATAATCCGGGTGTTAGAAGCCCTCAGAAATTTACTTATATTTGAGTAAACTTTTTGGGAGTGATCTAATGCAGACTAAGATGCTATTAAAAAAACCGGACCAATCGTCCCATAGAAATCCTCTGAATGGCAGTAAAAAGAATAATATGCCGACTACAAGTAAAAAAAATGTAAGAACAACGGATTATAAGAAATTAGTTCAGATAATGATTAATAATCCGAATGCTGTATCCAGAGAAGAATTTATTTTTTTACAATCAATAATAGGATACCGTCAGGCAATAGCCATGAGAGAGGAGGCAATACTCCGTAAAAAGCAAGGAAAGTTGAATGGGAGTAGTTTAAATACCCAAATTATAAAAAATTCAAATAACAAAAATCAGGCATCTTCAAATACGGGTATGCCCAATAACTTACGGTCAGGATTGGAAAAACTATCCGGAGCTGACCTTTCAGGCCTAAAAGTTCATAAAAACTCTGATAAACCACAGCAAATTGGAGCTTTGGCGTATACAAAGGGGAGTGATATACATATTGCTCCGGGACAGGAAGAACATCTCCCTCATGAAGGCTGGCATGCTGTGCAGCAAATGCAAGGGAAAGTACGACCTACTATACAAATGAAATCGGATTTACTTGTAAGCCATGATAATGAGCTTGAAAAAGAAGCAGATATTATGGGAAGTAAGGCTAAAATAGAGGGCTCAAAAAGTAATACATTTCAGTACCCTAAATCTCCAAAACCACAATCAGTACATAACTCTAAAGTTATTCAGGGTTTTGGATTCAATCTCGGCAAACTGGCAGGAAACATAGTAAAAAAAGTAGCTAAGGCAGGTTCGTCGGGTATAAAAACAGTAGGCAAAGCATTTAAGCATGCAGCAAAAGCGGGATCAAACGGAATAAAAGCAGTAGGAAATATAGTCAAGCATGCAGCAAAAACAGGAGCAAATGGAATAAAAGCAGTTGGAAATATAGTCAAACATGCAGCAAAAGCAGGATCAAATGGAATAAAAGCAGTTGGAAATATAGTCAAGCATGCAGCAAAAACAGGGGCAAACGGAATAAAGACATTAGGGAAAATAGTAAAACACGGAGCAAAGCAAGGAATAAAAGGTTTAAAATCTGTAGGCAGTTTAGTAAAAAAAGGTGCAAAGCTTGGGGCGAAGGGTTTAAAAACAGCACTAAATGATATAAAGCAAGGGGTTAAATTAGGTGCTAAGGCAGGAACAAAGGTTATAAAGAAAGCAAAGAGTGTTGCAAAACAAGCAACGGGAGCATTCTCTAATCTTAAAAAACGATTTGGTAAATTAGTAGATTTCGCTAAAAAAGAAGTTTATCAAACGGCTAAAAAGAATCCTTTGGCTTTTGTAAAAGGCGTGCTAGAAACTGGGAAATCTGGAATACAATTTGGCCGAAGCCTATATGAAAATTTTACTAAAAATGATAATATGAAATGGAACGATAAAATAATGGATGCTGCTAAAGATACATCTCTATATAAGAGTTTTGTCAAGAAGACTCAAAGCGGAGCATGGCAGGAGTTATTTGACGTAGGTGGCTTTGACAGAGATAAAAACAAAGTTTATCATGCACAGCAGGATGCACTACAGCAATATGGTGGTTACAATGACCTTTATGATATTGTTTTTGATGTAGCCACCAGTATGAGAAGAGAAAAATTTGATTATAAAGTTGGGGAAAAAGGAAATGAAAAAGAATATATTGTTTGGTTATGGAAAGGTGATTATCTGAATCTTGGGGCTGGAGCAGAGATAGGAATATATACCGGCGGAGAACCCCATTGGCTTTCAGATGTGGATAATGCAATGCCAATGACACTATCTTTAAGAGATAAAGAGGGAAATAGTATTTTTGAGTGGGATCCACAGAAGAAAAATTGGTGGTGTACCGGATTCAATCCAAAGTATCAAAATGTTAAAGCGGAAGATCTTATTTCGGTGGGAACTATAGACTTCTCAGGACATTTAGATATGTGGGAAGCTTTCTATAAAAAATATGATGGATATTCGCCATGGACATTTTACCCTGATAAACATATTGCTAAATTTGAATGGAAAAATTAGGGAGGATTATTATGAATATAAAAAAAATATTATTATTTACAACAATTATTGGGCTTTCTTTAGGGTTATCATCGTGCGGTTCTTTCAGCTCAAGGCTCATAAAAAATGATGAAAAAACAGCAGATGCACGTTTTAAAAATATAATTGAAGCAATAGAAAAGAAAGATAAGGAGGGACTGAAAAAAATGTTCTCTCCAAGTGCACTGAATGAGGCAAAAGATATTGATGATGGAATTGAATACATAATGAAATTCTATAAAGGTAAAATGATATCAAGGGATGATGGCACTGTAATAACATCGGATTCAAAAAATGAAGGTGCAAAGAAGAGTGAACTAAGATGTGGATACACAGTTACAACTGATGAAGATACTTACATAGTATTTTTTATAGACCAGATAGTAAATACAAAAAGCACTGATGATATTGGACTTTATATGTTACAAATAATAAAAGAGTCAGACAAGAAAAAAGAATTTGATGGTGGGGGAGAAAAGACAAGGTGTGCGGGAATTTACAGACCACAAAATACTACTATGAAAGAAGAAAATAAATGAATGATATTGCTATAAAAAACGCCCAGCGTTTTTTAGGATTTGCTGATACATATGATAATGCAAGACCACAGATGCCTTTATATCCAATTAACGTGATTAAGAACTATTTAGGGAAAATGCCTGACTTGGTGGTGGACTTAGGTTGTGGAACCGGGTTATCTACATTGGTATGGCAAAACAAATGCAATAAAATAATTGGAATAGAACCAAGCGGGGACATGATTAATGTAGCAAGAACAAAACAAATATGCGGAGTCGAATTTGTTAAAGCCTACTCCCATGAAACAGGTCTTTCTGACAGTATTGCTGATGTTGTTATGTGCTCACAATCATTTCATTGGATGGAACCAAAACAGACACTTGGTGAAGTAAATAGGATATTAGCTCCAAACGGTATTTTTGCAACAATTGACTGTGATTGGCCTCCAATAAGTCATTGGGAGGTTGAACGGTTATATGAAGAATTATTTAACAAAGTCAGTTTTATTGAAAATCAAAATAAAGAACTTCAAGATAATCATTTTAAATGGGATAAAAATAAGCATTTATTAAATATCAAGAGTTGTGGTTATTTTAGATATACACGGGAGATTGTTTTCACAAATTCTGAAAAATGCACGGCAAACAGACTTGTTAATATTGCTTTAAGTCAGGGAGGGTTACAAAGTATTTTAAGGAAAATACCTGAGGCTATTACTCCTGAGATAGATAGTTATAAAGAAAAAGTATTTCAAATATTTGGTAAGAGAGAATTTAATATTGAATTCTGTTATAGAATGCGTATTGGTGTAAAATAAATAATTTGGATTTTAAATTTTTTCAGTCACTGACAGGTGAGCCGGTTACCCAATCATGGGGACAAAGAAATTTTTGGATAGCTGACCCTGAAGGTAATTATATTGAAATTGGTTGTTAATTTAGCTACCTGATATATTAGTAGAAGCTTCTTGACATTTTTAGTATAATTTGATAAATTCAAACCATAAATAATATTTTTTTACATTCCGAAATTAGATTAACATCTTTTGTAATTGTCATTTCTAAATTTTCAACAATAAAAATTTAAATTTTATAGAAATTATCGGATAACCAAATATATGGAGGCGATAATAATGAAGTACTTTAAAAAGGTATGCATTACTCTGGCTGCTCTGCTTATCACTACCGGTTTTGCTGCCGGAATAGGGACGCAATCTGTAAAAGCCGCTTCTTCAACATCAATTCCCTGCAGGCAGCTTGAACGGCTGGATCGTGGAATTGTGGCTATTAACCAGGGAAATGGAAAGGTTTATGTAGGTTGGCGTCTTCTTGGAACAGAACCCGGTAACATTGCATTCAATCTTTACCGAAAAACCGCGGGAGGCACTGAAGCTAAACTCAATAGCTCACCCATTACATCCAGTACGAATTATGTTGATAGCGGGGTTGACACAACAAAAGATAATACTTACATAGTAAGAACTGTTTTAGACGGAATTGAGAGTAGTGAAAGTGAACAGTACACTTTGGCTGCAAGTACTCCTGTCAGACAGTACATTCCTCTAAAATTAAAAACCCTTCCTACCGGATATTATACAATGCATATAAATGTAGGTGACCTTGATGGGGACGGAAAATACGACTATATAGTAAAACGTATGAATGATAACAGGTCTCCCGTGCAGGTAGAGGCCTATAAATCAGACGGAACATTTCTATGGCGTATTGATCTGGGGCCAAATATCGAAACATATAACACAGCTATGACTTCACCATTAGTTGTATCGGATTTAAATAGTGACGGAAAGGCGGAAGTCCTTATAAAAACCGGTGAAGGTACAAGGTTTGGTGACGGTACTTTAATCGGAGACACAAATAATGATGGAATAACTAACTATTGTAATACAGCTTCAACAAGTTATCAGGTGCTGTCTGGACCTGAATTTATATCAGTAGTAGATGGAATGACAGGTAAAGAGCTGAGCAGGGCAGATTTTATTGCAAGAGGAAAAGTTACGGACTGGGGAGATGACTACGGAAACCGTGCAAGCTTTATGTTTATGACAGTTGCATATCTGGACGGTATTCACCCAAGTGTAGTAATGTCAAGAGGCCCCGGAAATGTTATGAAAGTCGAAGCATGGGATTTCAAGGATGGAAAGCTTAGTCAGCGGTGGAAATGGGATGCTAGGAATCAGGTATTGCCTTCCGGCAAGAATTTCCCTGATTTTCATGCAATCCGTGCGGTAGATGTAGATAAGGACGGAAGAGATGAATTATCCTGGGGCGGTTCAATGCTGGATGATAATGGAACTTTGCTCTATGCCACAGAATTGACACATGGAGATAGGTTTATTATAGGGGATATTGATCCCGACCGGAATGGTCTTGAATGTTACGCAATACAGCAGAACAACCCGAGTCTTCTGGGCGCAGCCTTATATGATGCAGGTAATGGTACCATTATTAAAAAAATGTATATGAGTGCAGTCGGTGATGTAGGAAGAGGGGATTGCGCTGATATTGATCCTAATTACAAGGGGATGGAATCTTGGTCTACACTTGAAAATTTATACAACTGCAAGGGAGAGGTTATCGGTTCTGAAAAATCTTTTCCATACTTAAGTATATGGTGGGATGGGGATTTACTCAGAGAATTTTTTATAGGTACTGACTCAAATGGCTTCAATGCAGCAATCAATAAGTGGAATTACACTACAAAAACCAGCAACCGGCTATATTCAATTTATCAAGAGGGGGTCAAGTCAACATACGCCGGGAGACCACCTTTCTATGGTGACATTATGGGTGACTGGCGTGAGGAAGTTATACTTGAAACCACAGACAATACGGAGCTTCGTATTTACACTACAACAATTCCCACGAACTACAGGATATATACCCTGATGCATAACCCGGCATACAGGAACTCTGTAGATGTTAAGGGATATCTGTCTTCTGTTTACCCTGATTTTTATCTGGGCGAAGGCATGGCAACGCCACCAGCTCCCAACATTTCAACAGGGGACGGAGAATTAATAAAATCACTAAGAGTAAATGATTCCAACAATGCAGCTGACTGGTACATACAATCCAATTTGCAAGTTAGTGATACAGTTTATGGAGACAGAACATATAAATTTACAAAAATTCCTCAGAGTTTTGCAGGTTCGGAATGGATAAGGACTGCATGTGACTCTAAAAGCTATTTATCTGAGGAAGCATATTTTACGGCAAAAAAGGATATATCGGTTTATGTTGGCTTGGATTCCAGAATGACCAGTATCCCTTCATGGCTAAACGACTGGACAAAAACAGGTGAATCCTTAAACGATGATAACACAATTATCTTCAACCTGTACAAAAAGGATTTTCCTTCCGGTTCTGTTGTGAGGCTTGGAACTAATGGGGGATCTGCTACGTTTGTGAATTATACGGTTATTGTTAAACCAAATACGGCACCTGCTTTTCTTTATGGTGATGTAAATGGAGACGGAATTGTGGATGTTCTGGATTACAGTACCATGAGAAGTTATCTTCTGCAGATAACCAGTTCAATGCCTTCTGCATATTGGCAGAAAGCGGGAGATTTAAATTCCGACGATGCTATTGACAGTATGGATTTTTTGTATCTGAAAATGTACTTGTTAGGGACATTAAATTCACTTCCTGTTTCTGAATAAGTATTTTAGATGTAAACGGGGGTGGGAGCGAAAAGGCTACCTACCCCTTCTTTTGTATTTTTTACTACATGTAGTATAAGTATTACTTTTCGAAAGTATAAAAATTTATGATAATTTAGTACTAAAAATAATATTTTTTTACAAATAAATCAAGAGTATAAATATATTAATAAGAAAAAGGAGGTATTATTATGTTTAAATCCAAATCGTTAAAATTATTATTTCTGGCTGCGGTTGTTACCTTTACAACTGTATTTTCCTGTATTGGTGCAGGAGCATCAGCTGCATCTATGACAAATGATTTTAATCAATTGAACCAATCTCAAATTGTTTCTGAAATGGGTGCCGGATGGAACTTGGGAAATCAGTTGGAGGCTAGTATTGACGGTATGCCTGGGGAAGAAGCCTGGGGTAATCCTAAAATCACACAGGCTCTTATTACGAAAATAAAGTCACTGGGCTTCAAAACAATTCGAATTCCAATATCGTATTTAAAAAAAATAGGGGCTGCACCGAATTATACGGTTGACGCTGCGTGGCTGGCAAGAATTAAAGAAGTTGTGGATTACGCTTTTAATGAGGGTATGTATGTAGTTATAAACATGCATGGAGACGGCTATAACACAGTTACCGGTTCATGGCTGCTTGTAAATTCCAGTGATCAGGCAAATATTAAGGCTAAATATCAAAAAGTGTGGCAGCAGATTGCAAATACATTTGTGAATTACGATGAGCATTTAATTTTTGAGTCTATGAACGAAGAATTTGACGGCAATTATAGCAATCCAAACCCTACATATTATGCAAACCTCAATGCATATAATCAGGTATTTGTGGACACGGTACGACAAACCGGAGGAAACAATAGTGCAAGATGGTTGCTGGTTCCGGGCTGGAATACCAATATTGATTATACAACAGGCAACTTTGGATTTGTTATGCCTACAGACACATACAGATCCTCTACAATTCCGGCTTCTGAAAAGAGGATAATGATATCTGTTCATTATTATTCACCTTGGGATTTCTGTGGAGAAAATTCAGGAGCAATAACACAGTGGGGAGCAACAGCTACAGACAGTTATAGAAAATCAACATGGGGTCAGGAAGACTATATGAATTCCCAGATTAAAGCAGTTTATGATAAATTCGTAACACAAGGATACCCATTTGTTGTGGGAGAATGGGGAGCAGTAGATAAAACAAGTGCGGATTCTACTAATAATAAATATCGTCAGATTTTTGCAAAAGCAATCTGTTCATATTGCAAGAAATATGGTGGTGTACCTGTAGTTTGGGATAATAACTACAATCAAGCCTATGGATTTGGTTTGCTTGACAGAAAAACCATGACAGTAACGCAGCAGGGAATTATTGATGTAATAATGAGTGAAATGGGCACAGGTATTTTGGGAGATATTAATGGGGATAAAGTGATAGATGCTCTGGATGTTGCAATGTTTAAGCAGTACCTTCTGGGAAAGATAACCGTGACCCCAGAGGCATTGAAGATGATGGATTTCAATAATGATAACAGTGTGGATGCCATTGACTTCGCTTTGTTTAAAAAAATGATATTAGGTCCAATTTATTGAGGAACGTTTCAGAACGAATTATTTTGAGTTAAGCTCCAAATCAATACGAATCAATAAGAGAGGCCTTATCCTGCAGGGGATATCGCCTCTTTTATTGATTTGTGAAGACCTTAAAATTATATTGACAAAATAAAGATATATGATAGACTTAAACGTAAGTAGTAAGTAGTAAGTAGTAAGTAGTAAGTAGTTTGCAAATTTTGAAACGAGGAGAAAATACAATGAAAAATCTATCCTTTACTCAAGAGTTTTTTCTATGTGCACTGAAGCCACAGGGCAGTACGACATTAACCAACTCAACCGAAAGTTCAACTTGTCTTCTTGCTGGTGGTATTCTGGAATTATTGATGGACGGCTATATCTCCATAGACGATAAAAAGAAAATGTTTATCAATAAAGATTTATCGACTGACAAAATGTATTTGACACCTATATACGAATTAATAAAGAACAATAAACCTATGAAAATTGAAACAATCGCTGAAAAATACGCTTTTGATTTTACTCTGCCGAATGAATTTTTCAAATCAGTTGGATACTCCATTGTTGCAGATGGGTATGTTGTTGAAGAAGCTAATCGAGGATTATTCAAAAATAAAGTCCGCTTTCTTCCAAATGAAAAAGAAGTAACAAAAGTTGTGGAAAAACTGCGGGCAGAATTATTAGAAGAAGGCAATGTTTCTGATGAAGCGATTGTCTTAGGGGCATTATTAAATAAAAGCGGATTAATAAAAAAATATTTCTCAAAATACGAGATGCAAAAGCTTAATGACCGTTTAAAGGAAATCAAACAGAGCGAAGCCGGAGTATTAATCAAGCAGATGGTGGATTATATTGATACATTGATTGCAATAATAATCACATCCATAGTTTAAAGTGGGGGTGAATTGATTGTCAAGACAAAGACCCATGGAAGTAATAGAAACTGCAGAATATGTTACAATTGGGGAATTAGTTCGTTTAACGGGTGTTCGATACAGTACCCTGAAATTTTACACAGAGGAAAATATACTTCATTTTGAACAGGCGGAGGAAAATCTAACAAGACGCTATAGAAGAGCCGAAACTTTAGAGAGAATTTTTTTGATAAAAAAACTTAAAGAAGATGGTTTATCAATTCCTCAAATAAAAAAAGAGATAGAATCAATTTAATCTTACTGTTATGGAGCGGCTTCGGTCGCTCTTTTATAGTTAAAGAGGACAGAACTGCAATCATTATACAGTAATTCTTTATGAATCAAAACCACCTTGTTAGAACACAATAATGTAAAAATAATTGCATTAATAAATCTCCTGAAGGAAGGATTATTGTGGATACAAATAAAGAATTTAAGAAAGTAGGAACTCATAGTGGCAGATTTCATGCTGATGAAGTAATGGCAACGGCCATACTGACACAGGTATTTGAAATTGAGCTGACAAGAACCAGAGACCCTGAGATACTTGAAAACCAGGATTTAATATATGATATCGGTAACGGCGAGTTTGACCATCATCAATTGGAAAAAGAGTACCGTGACAATGGTACTCCATATGCTGCTTGTGGACTGATCTGGAGGAAGTTC
Organism: Bacillota bacterium; assembly: GCA_023436485.1. Taxonomy (GTDB): domain Bacteria; phylum Bacillota; class Clostridia; order Acetivibrionales; family DSM-1351; genus Ruminiclostridium. The sequence continues at coordinate 12,202 of JAEZIU010000090.1, forward strand.
GGAAAGGAAGCAATATTATCAAATCATCCAGAAGTATCAGAAAACGAAGTTGAAATTATTTTCAGGTATGTAGATGCGGTACTGATAGAGGGAATTGATGCAGCGGATAATGGTATCAGAACAACTGAGAACATCATTCCTACTATGTGCATATCTTCAATAATTGGTGGCTATAACCCTACATGGGATTCGCCGGAGTCAGTAGATGCGGCCTTTAGCGATGCAGTAGGTTTTGCAGAAGACATACTGGAAAACTTAATAGATCAAAAGGTTTCAACACTTAAAGCGAGAACTTTTGTAATAGAAGCATACAACAATCGTAAACAGCCTGAACTGTTAATATTAGATAACTCTTATCCCTGGGAACGTACATTAAAAGAGATTGATATAAATAAAGAAGTTCTTTTCGTAATTTATCCAAAGGAAGAAGGCTTCTATATACAAACAGTTCGAGAGTACGGTGAGGTGCGAAGAGACAGAAAGAGTCTTCCAGAGGAATGGGCTGGGAAAAGGGAAGAGGAACTGAGCCGTATTATAGGTATAAAAGATGCGGTTTTTTGCCATTCATCAAGATTTATAGCTAAAGCGGGTTCATTTGAAAGCATATTGAAAATGGCGGATATTGCTATTTCAAAGCCTGAACCTATAAGAGAAAGCAGGAAAGAAGATAGAAATGTCTTTGATATTTTACGGTTGATTTTGAGAAATAAATTAGTTATAAAAATAAGAAGAAATAGATGAAAAGAATTAAAGCCAGCGTCTTTCGGCGCTGGCAAGTTATTAAAAAAGCTATTTACTAATTTGGTGAACTTTGTTGATTTTTACTGCTTCAAAAATAGTTTCTTCTGAACATGTTGGACATTTAAGTCTTAGTTCATAAAGAATGGCAGTTTTAATATTACCAGCAGTTTTTATATATTCAGAATCACAAATGCTTTTACAATTTGTACAGCGTAAAATATAGTTTTTTGTTAATGAAGAGTTCCATCTAAATATCATTAGAAGAAAAATTATACTTCCTAAAAGTATAATTGAACCAAATATTATTATAAAATTCATAACGAACTCCTTTTGTTCAATCTATTTAAATTATTACACAGTAGTTACCAAAAGTTCAATAGGTTGGAACACGATAAAATGAATTATTGCATATTAATTTTTATACACCCTGGGACTAGTCTTACCTATTGATAGTTAGCAACTTAGTTTTTGCGTACAAAGTGCTCTTTGAAAACTGATTAGTGGGGTAAGGATTGAAACTTGACATAGAAACGTGCCAAGATGTAGTATTACTTGTAAATGCATGATTTTGGAACGGTATCGTTGGGAAGTACGGACCAGAGATTATTTATATTTGGGAGGGTGTCGGCATGGACAAAAATTCTGTTTATAAAACAAACAGCTCCTATTGGGATACAAAAGGAAATGACTTCTTAGGAGTAATCGCACTTCCTTTTTATGGAGCATTTGTCTCAGAAGAAAAATGTCAACTTTTTGGCGATGTCTCAGGAAAAAAGATGCTGGAGATAGGCTGTGGAAATGGTGAATCCTTGCAATATCAGGGGGAACGCAAAGCCTCTGAACTATGGGCAGTGGATATATCTGAAAAACAAATCGAAAAGGCAACGCAACATTTGACGGCATGTGGTCTTTCAGCAAAATTAATATGTTCTCCCATGGAAGAAGAATGTGGCATACCAGTGGACTATTTTGACTTTGTTTATTCGATTTATGCCATAGGCTGGACCACCGACATTGAGGGTACTTTTTGCCGGATTGCTTCTTACCTTAAAAAAGACGGCGTATTTATTTTTAGTTGGTCCCATCCTATACATAAATGTGTTGTTGCAGAAAATAATACGCTTGCTTTTACAAAATGTTATTTCGATGAATCTTGGTATTCGATATCTCTTAATGAAGGTGCGTTAACATTATCGGACCGTAAACTATCAACCTATGTGAATGCGTTGGCAAAAGCGGGATTTGTAATTGAGCAAATGATTGAGCAATCTGATGATGAAATTATGCAATCGCAGAATGATAGCGATTTTGCAAAAAAAGCAAAGATGCTTCCTGTAACTTTTGTAGTCAAAGCAAGAAAACTATAAGAATACAGTATAAAGCATAATTCGAAGCTATTTTAGTTAACCATGTTTATATACTAATAATCATTCTCTTACCGCACATTCAATTAACTGAAATTGCGGTTTTTTTATATTTGCAATAAGTTCGCAAAATGAATATAGGATGTCATTGATCCGGGAGCAGGATGTAAGTCTTTTGCAAACCCGATTTGAATATTGACAACTGAATATTGTGGTAAGGGGTAAAACTTGACTTAGAAACAATGCAGATATAGTATTATTTGTAAATGTATGATTTTGATCGTATCGATTTAAATTTTCAAATAGTGATTATCTTATAAATCTTAAAAGGTGGAAAAATATATGAGGTGCTTACTGAAAAATGCAACGATTGTTGATATTGATGGAAAAAGGGAAAATATCTATGTATTAGTAGAAGGAAGGAAAATACTTAAGGTTTCCAGAGAGGTACTTGATATACCTGCAATCGAATATGATTTAAGTGGATATACATTAATGCCCGGTTTTATTAATTCACACGTACACTTAATGGATTGCTTTGATGGCTTTAATGATGAGAAACTAAAAAAATGGTTAATGGCTGGAATTACTTATTTGCGTGATGAAGGAATTTTATCAAGTCACACTGTTGAGGATGCTGTTAAGTGGAGAGATAAATATAAAAGTTCCTGTATGTATCCCAATATTGCTGTATGCGGTAAATTTATTTCAACAATAAACGGTTATGGTGGTATAGAACCGCTTGGAGTTATTACAGAAAGTGAAGCTAGAGATGCAGTTCGTATGCAGGTGGATAAAGGCGTTGACCATATCAAAATTGCTTTAGATGAGGGGTTTGATGCGTATAGTCAAAGCATGAATTTATTACCATTGGAAATTCTATCCGAAATATGTGACCAAGCACATAAAATGGGAAAACGGGTATCTGCTCATGTAAATAAAAGTGATAAATTAGAGATGTTACTAAAAGCAGGTATCGATGATGCAGCACATACTTGTTACGATAGTATTTCCGATAAAACTCTGGAATATATGGTAAATAATAGAATACATATGACTCCTACATTAAGCGTATATGGTGAAATAACAACAAAATGGGGTGCTCCGTTCTTGTATGGAGCTATGGATAACACAAAAAGGTTTGTTGATATGGGTGGTGTTATTGGATTAGGTAACGACTATATAGAGGAAAAAGAGATTTGGTCACCAGTTGGTATGCCAATTATGGAAATTGAATTACTATTAAAAGCCGGTCTTACGATTAATCAAGTAATAAGAGCAGCAACATTAGGTGGGGCTGAGATATTAGGCAAAGAAGGTTATGGTAAAATTGAAGATAATTATTTTGCAGACCTTATAGCAGTAAAAGGAAACCCATATGAATTTCCATATTTACTATCTAATGTGAATTTTATAATGAAAGATGGAATAGTGATAAAAAACGATAGGCTACAATAATAAATCTATACATAGTGAAAGGGGAGAATATTCTTGTCATTAAAAACTGGCCGATTCTATGAGTGTGCTAAAGTTGAAATAGATAGAGACAGGTGCACTGTCTGTGGTCTATGTGCAAAGGTATGTAAGGGAGCGCCACTATTTCTTGAGGATAAAATGGTCAAGATAGACCATAATAGGGTTTTTGGGTGCATCGCATGCGGACAATGCATAGCGGTTTGTCCTAACAATGCTATAAAAGTTTATGGAAGAGATATGACACCAGATGATGTTATTGAGTTGCCTAAAGTTGATAGTATGGCCAATTATGAAAGTTTAAAGTCGTTATTGATTTCACGCAGAAGTGTGAGAGAATATAAAGATCAAAAGATTGAACGTGAAATTATAGATAAAATATTAGAAACAGCATCTACTGCTCCTAATGGACTTGGTAGTTCTGATGTTGAGGTTATTGTACTAGATGATAAAGAAAAGGTTGAAGAATTTACTTTAGACCTAATTAATATATTAAAAAAGAATAAATGGCTATTTTCGCCCATAATGCTCAAAATCTATAGACCATTTGTTGGCAAAGAAACTT
>JAEZIU010000183.1 GCA_023436485.1 Bacillota bacterium
AAGGTTCTTGCTGTTTGTTTGTCGCAAGCAGCTTAATTATATTAACACTTTGCTATCCTGTTGTCAACACTTTTTTTACTTTCAGTTTTTGGCAGTTAACACTACCTTGAACAATTTAAGTGTTGTCTTCCGCGACAGCTTGATTATATTAACACGCCTTATGCCCCCATGTCAACACTTTTATATCTGTAAATTCCTGTATTTTTATTTCTGATGAATATTTAATCTATTATCTGATGAATATTTAATCTATTAATAGAAACAATAGTATCGGGTGATTAATTATGTTGTTTTTTTATTTGATTTTACTTATTTCATTTAAAGTATTTCTTATTACAAAAGATTGTCTATATAAAAGAAAGATAAACGAACTTTTGAAAGTCATCAGTTCCAAAGAGGATTTATTGTATTTAGATTTTCGTGATTATATGTCCATTATAATTGAAGTTTTAAAAAGGAACGGTTATAAGATTAAGTCCACGCGTGATTGCGGGATTGACGGAAGCGGTCTTATACTGAATAATATACAATTTGCCGAGATATGGAAGCATGGACTGAATCAGATTATAGACGTTGAACTTGCTATGAATTTGGCTAAATGCATGCAAAAGAACTCTGTGTATAGAGGAATGATTATAACTTTAGGTGATTTTAAGCCATGCACAAAAGTTTTTTGCTATAGAAATGTAATTGAATGTATAAATGGCGACCAGCTACTAAATATGTGTAAAGCTGTTCAGAAAACAAAAGTTATCTTGCAGCCTGCAAAATAACTCTTAACTATTTTACTATAAATTTTATGTTTACTATTAAATAGTGTTACTTTTTCTTCTGCTGCCTTCCCTGGTCATCAATGTAATAATTTTCTTTCATTATTAGCTTGGATACAGGTAAAAATTCAAGTCCCTGGGATTTAAGTCCTTTTATAATCTCAGGGAGAAGCTGTGCAGTATACTGGGTATCATTATGGAAAAGTAGTATTGCCCCCGGCTTGGTTCTTTTGAGAATTCTGTCTAATATTGCCTGCCTGCTCATTTCCTTACGCCAGTCAAGACTGTCAACATTCCATTGAATGGGGTAACATCCCATTTCATTACAAGTATCAACAACAGTATTATTGTAGTCTCCGTACGGTGGCCTGAAGAGATTAATTTTTATTCCTGATATTTCTTCCAGCTTTTTGTTGCATAGTTCTATTTCACTTTTGCACTTCTCTTTGCTGATTGTACTCATACGCAGGTGTGAATACCCGTGGTTGGCAATATCATGACCGTCATTTGCTATAAGTTTAACTGCATCAGGGAACTTCTCTGCCCACTGACCAACCATAAAAAATGTTGCTTTTACATTCTCTCTTTTAAGGGTATCAAGTATTTGAGATATGTCATCTGCTCCCCAAGCACAATCAAATGTGATCGAGACAGTATTTTGCTCTGTTTCAACGCTGTAAATCGGAAGGTGCTTTGCCTGGTTAAAAACTCCAACTGAGTTGGCCGTATAACCTATTGCACCAAACAGCGTACACGTCAGAATAAACATTATTATAACTTTTTTAGGTATTTTTTTCGCCCTCACCAATAACGATCTTATTTTCATCATCAAACACTCCCATATATAAATTTGCTCTTAAAAAGTGCTTTCAAGCTCTATATATGTTTATTTTTGAAATTTAAAAATATGATAACCTGTCTCTCTTGATTACTTATTGACGTTATTATTTAAGTGAAAGAATTCTTATCAGCTGATTTTTATCCATTCCTTTACATACCGAAAGGCCAGTATTAATAATAGTTTGTCTGGCTTCATCAACATCAATATTACAGGAATTTTCAATCCACTTGGAAGGAACCCAGTTTTCTATCCTATCATATATATTCGCCGGCCAGCCGTAGGGTTCTCCCTGCTTATTAATCTTGTACCTGTTCCCCGCAACAGTAATATAATATTCCCTCTGAAGCTGTACAATCGCTCTGTCAAGCTTGCTTCCGCCACTTTTAGCGGTAACACCCATTTCTTTTCTTATTTCAGCTGTATCCATAAGGGTCTTCTTATTAAACAACTGCCATAAATTCCACAATTCAGTGGATATCAGGCCCTCTTCCCAACGTTCTTCCATTGATAAGTTCGGTTTGTACGCTATGTGAAAATACGGATACATTTTTGCAGAAACAAAACCCTTGTTCCCTCCAAGAATACAACCAAAAGCAAGCTTTTTTTCCTCCGCTGCTCTATCCTTCCATTGCCAGGGATCAGTTTCAGATTCCCCTGTATGCCACTGGTTTTTTGAGGTTTCTAATGAAAGTGACGGAAACCCATCATGTATATTTGATAGTGCCATAAAGCCCAACTCATTAACCCTATCAATAAAATCATTGTATTTATTTAATAAAGCCATGATCTATCCCCTTTCTATACAGTGATAATATCTTTTTCCCCTCCTGTAATGCACTCGCTACCGTCAGAAGTAACAATATACGTGTCTTCACCGCCTACCATACCAACTTGTGGTAAACCTTTTTTCGGTTCAAGGGCAAAGACCATATTCTCTTTGATTGGATTGTCAAAACCTTTTGCAATTACAGGAAGTTCATCAACATGAAGTCCCACTCCGTGGCCCAGGAATCTGACTCTTCTATCCCCAAAACCCATAAAGTTTTCCAAGAACGAAGAATCAAGGCAACCCATTATATTACTGTATATTTCAGATGGTATATTGCCGGGTTTTAGAAGAGAAGCAGTCTTTTTTTGTATCTCAACGCATCGCCTATGTATTTTTTCTACTTCATGTGAAGGTTTCGCTCCAAACATATAAACCTGTGTTTTATCACTATGATATCCTTCAATACAAAAGCCTATATCAATAAAAACCAAATCGCCTTTTTTGAGCAGAGTATCACGACTCCCAAACAATGGTACTGCGGGGCTTAAACCCTTCATTCCTCCGGGCCCGTCAAAATTGGTAGGAAATAGAGAATTGGTTCCAAAGGCAATTTGTCCTATTATCATTTCAGTCTGATAGCTGTTGAATCGTGAAACACCCTGATGCCCAAGTTTTAGCATTTTTCCAAATAACTCTGCTGATAATTCTACCTCACTCATTCCTTCTCTGAGAATGCCCGGTACGACTTCCTCAAGCAGGTATTTGTGTCGTTTCCCGGCCTCCCTTATAGCATCAAGTTCATACAGACTTTTAATTGCCCTTACCTCAGACAATATCTTTTTTATGGGATAGATTGTACCTATATCAAATTGACCCCTAAGTCTGTCAAGTACTTCAATAGTTGCTATATCAGTTTCTATAAGAGTGTTTCCAAACAACTTACCACAAACCTCCGCAGCATCAGAGTATTTCTCCATAGGATATATACAATCGGGTATAGGTGACTCTATTTTCGCCCGATCATAGCTTCTTCTGGCAAAATACATTAATTTCCCTCTATTTTTAATTATGAGTATTCCGTCTTGCATAGTCCCCGTGAAATAATACTGATTAACACGCCCTAATATTATTATTGTATCCCAGTCGGGATATTTATCAGTAGCTATGGCACACAGCCGCTTAGCCCTGTTCTCTAGCTCTTTTGCGGTTAAAATCTCTTTCATGTATGTAAACTCCTGTTTATTAATCATTCTGTTTTATTACTTATGCAAAAATGGCTATTATCCATTTTATTATTAAAAGTTCAATTACAACGACAGCAACACAGCAGAATATAAACGCTGTTAGTTTGGCTTCACCTACCCTATCCTTCCAATAATTCCCTTTAAAAAGAGAAAACAAATCTGGGGTAAATGAGTACTTTATTGAGTCGTTTATATCCTCTCTATCCCGAAATATAAGCCGTAAAATCTTTTTATAAACCGGTATATTAGCTACGAGTAATACAATCGCAATTATTGGTTCCATTTTATACCGCCCTTTTCCAGTTAGTTTTATCAACTTTATAACCTAAAAGTATTATAACATACATGGTAATGTCTTGTATTAATTCCATTATTATTCATAATAAATTCTTGTCCAGTCATGCACAATAATAAGTGAATAATGGGTAAGGGAGAAAGCTGATGGTTAATCACTATCATTTTTACAAATTCAATTGTTTAACCGGTGAAAAGCACTCTCACAGGCTTACCGGATATACTGAGTACATGTTTGGTATAGGGCTATTCCACTTCCATGTATATTTTGGTACAACCTCCTTTAACGGGCATTATCATATATATTCGGGAATAACAGGATTACCGATAAAAACTGCTCACGGACATAAGCATAAAATTGCAGGGAAACTTAATATGGCAAATTCGCATTGTCATTACTATGAAAATTATACCCATGAAAACACTGAATATACTGGAGGAAAAATTCTAAAAAGGGTATTATCCTAATAATTACCATTCTTCCTGTACTCGGTCTTCTTTGTGATCCAAATAGAATTTTGAAGAATTAAAGTAGTTTCCGCTAACTCCAAAGGTGCAGTCTACATTTATCCATTTTTTCTGTTTACTATCGTAGAACTGATTCCATGCATGATCTCCCCAGGCTAGCCCACTATAGCCAAGACCCGTAACCAGCCTTACCTTTATTCCGTTCACCCTGCACATTGATATAAAGAGGCTTGAATAGTCAAAGCAAATTCCTTTCCTTGTTTCATAACAGATTACAGTTCCAGATTTTGTTCCTTCTGTCTTAACAGCAATCTGTTTTGCTTTAGGGTAATCATATTTTATATTTTTAGTTATCCATTTGTATATTGCCTTGGCTTTATCGTAATCTCCTGATTTTCCTTCAGTCAATTCAAGGGCCAGATTATCTATTTCTTCGTTTGATTTTACGGCATCATTAAGAGTTACACCGTTAAAGTACTGAATAACCTTTATATTGTAACTGTCAAGAGTATCTCTGATATTTTCTGCTATTTTGACTTCCTGTCCATTCATTGTGGCGCTTACAAAACGATCATTAATTATTACAGGTATTTTCTTGGCAATTTCAGATTCAATAACTGGCTTCAGAGCCGTTTTATAAACTCCCTGAAGTACTACTGAATCGTCTATCCAAAGTGATAAACCGGGTACTGTAAAATAGTACGAAAAAAAATATAGTACAAAACTGATACATATTAATGAAACTGCTGCCTTTGGAATACTGCAGAAAAATGCAATTATTCTTCTGGTTACAGAGTTCATTGAGCTCATTACCTTATATATTCCCTGAGCCATGACTCCAAACACATGCTTATATAGAGGATACATGATTATCTTGATTATCAGTACCACAATCAATAGCACAATAAAGGCAACACATAAGTAAGTATAGATATTATTTGCCGCAAGACTTGCCTTGGCAGTTTCAGGCATATGATTACGAATATAAACGAAAAGCTTATTATCGTTGTCAAATAGTATTCCTCTTGTTAATAAAAGTGCAATCAATAAGCCTGAGATTAACTCCACACTATTAATTATAGAATAAAAACTTTTGATTACTCTTTCGCGGTTATATCTTGTTACTAAAGAACTAATAAGAGTTACTAAAACAGGTAGAATTATTATTATATTAATTGGATTTGTAATTATATTTAACAAATTGATCACCTACCTACGCCTGTAATGTATGTCGTTTTTGATAATTAATTCTGTATAGTATTATATTAATTGTATTATAGCATAGCGTCAGCATTCTTTATCAATTTCCCTAAATTACCTTGGATAATAATTAATATTTTTGAATTATAAACTTTAAGGTACATGCAATTTTTACTGATATAATATAAAAAATATAATAATTATTGGCAAATATAAAGATATTTGTTCAGGAAAAGACGTCTGACGATTTTATGCTTGCAATTAGTATGGAAAAATTGTATCTTTATTAGGTAATATTAATAATTATTGGTATTCGGAATACAGCCGGATGCCTTAAAAATATTTTTATGAGGTGATTTATGAGTCTGATTAGCCAAATATTCGGTTCAAATGTATACAATGATTCTGTAATGAGAGACCGTCTTCCTAAAGCAACATACAAGGCATTGAAAAAAACTATTGACGAAGGTCTTCCTTTAGATCTTGAAATAGCTGAAGTGGTTGCCAGCTCAATGAAAGATTGGGCAATTGAAAAAGGCGCTACCCACTATACTCATTGGTTTCAGCCAATGACAGGCATTACCGCGGAAAAACATGATTCCTTCATTAATCCTACTGATGATGGAAAAGTAATATTGGAATTCTCCGGCAAAGAGTTGATTAAAGGTGAAGCAGATGGCTCATCTTTTCCTTCGGGGGGTTTGAGAGTCACCTTTGAAGCACGAGGCTACACCGCTTGGGATTGTACTTCACCTGCATTTATTAAAAACAACACGCTGTACATTCCAACTGCATTCTGTTCATATACTGGTGAAACACTTGATAAGAAAACACCTCTTTTAAGATCTATGGAATGTCTTTCAAAAAATGCAGTAAGGCTACTGAAACTTTTCGGTAATGAAAACGTTACTAAAGTTACTCCAACAGTTGGCCCTGAGCAAGAATATTTTCTTATTGATAAAAAGATGTATGATAAACGGAAAGATTTGATTTTTACTGGACGTACTCTTTTTGGTTCCAAGGCACCAAAGGGACAGGAAATGGATGACCATTACTATGGAAGTATTAAGCCAAGAGTTTCAGCCTTTATGGAAGATCTTGACCGTGAATTATGGAAGCTTGGTATTTCAGCAAAAACAGAACATAATGAGGTTGCTCCCGCACAGCATGAGCTTGCTCCTATTTTTACAACTTCTAATATTGCAACCGACCATAACCAGCTTGTTATGGAACTTTTGAAAACAGTTGCCCTAAGACATGGTTTGGTATGCCTGCTCCATGAAAAACCCTTTGCAGGAGTTAACGGTTCCGGTAAACATAATAATTGGTCGCTTTCCACAAACGATGGTCAGAATCTTTTTGACCCGGGAAAGACTCCCCATGAAAACGTGCAATTTCTAATATTCCTGTGTGGCGTTATAAAGTCCGTAGATGAATATGCCGATCTTTTAAGGTTATCTGCCGCCAATCCTGGAAATGATCACAGGTTAGGTGCAAATGAAGCTCCTCCTGCTATTATTTCAATTTTCCTTGGAGATGAACTTACAAAAATTCTTGATCAAATTGTATCGGGAGAAGATATCGAAGCAAATGGTATCGAAAAGCTCATGGTTGGTGTTAAAACACTGCCTGCACTCAGAAAGGATACAACAGACAGAAACCGAACTTCACCGTTCGCCTTTACAGGTAATAAGTTTGAGTTCAGAATGGTAGGTTCTTCAGCATCCATTGCATCTCCAAACTTCTTTTTGAATACAATATTTGCAAATGTGCTGGAACAGTTTGCTGACAGACTTGAAAAGGCAAAAGACTTTTCAAAAGAAGTAAACAACATTATTAAAGATGTGGTAAAAGAAAACGGACGTGTAATATTTAATGGCAACGGCTATTCCGACGAATGGGTAAAAGAAGCTGAAAAAAGAGGTCTGCCAAACATTAGGAGCTATGTTGAAGCAATTGCTTGCCTCTTGAAGGAAAAGAACATTGCTGTTATGGAAAAGCATAAGGTCTTCTCAAGAGTTGAAATGCACTCCAGATATGAAATTTCACTTGAGAAATATATTAAGACAATTAATATCGAAGCTATGACCATGCTTGAAATGTCAAAAAGACAACTTCTACCTGCTTGCATTAAATTTGAAACTGAAATAGCAAAATCTATCAATGAGATTAAGAACTGCGGAATTGAAGCAGACTTAAGTGCTAATACAGACTTGCTTAAAGAAACAGCTTCCTTCGTTTCACAATTTAAAAAGGAAATTTCTTTATTGGAGAATAGTCTAAGCAAAGCTCAGAATTCTTTTGAAGATACATTTGAGCAGGCCATGTTCTATAGAAATGATGTTTTTGCAA
>JAEZIU010000219.1 GCA_023436485.1 Bacillota bacterium
GCGATGCGGGTTTGTGTAATGGTAGCACGACTGATTCTGGTTCAGTTTGTCAGGGTTCGAGTCCTTGACCCGCAGCCAAAAGTATTTCAGTTTGGTTTTAAATCAAACTGAAATACTTTTTTCATGTGTACGAATTAATTTTATTCTTCTATATAAAAAAACAGAAGTTATAAAACTTCTGTTTTTTTAGTAATCTTCTTTGTTAACCGTCCGGGGAAAACAAAAGAGACTGTATATTGGTAATAATATTATAGTTTTATTATGATATAGTGTCAATTACTTTTTAGGAATAAATTTAAAATATAGCATAAAATGTTTATTTTGAAAAAGATATATCATTATGATAAAATGATATAGGTTATTTGTAATTTTATGTATATACATTATATATCTTCATTGAAAATGAGGAATATTTATGAAAATATTAATGCTTTCATGGGAATACCCTCCAAGGATAATCGGAGGTATTTCAAGAGTAGTGTATGATTTAGCACATGAGTTAGGTCGTTGTGGTAATCAGGTTCATGTTGTTACATGTTGGGAAGAAGGTACTCCGGATTTTGAAATCGAAAGTAATGTAACTGTACATAGAGTACATGTCAGAGAGGTTTCTACAACAAACTTTATAGAATGGGTTTTACAGCTGAACTTTGCAATGCTTGAATCAGCGATCAGGTTGTTACGAGAAACCAAATTTGACATTATTCATGCACATGACTGGCTTGTTGCTTATGCTGCAAGAGTTTTGAAAAACTCCTTTTCAATTCCGTTGATTTCAACCATACATGCAACAGAATTTGGTAGAAATAATGGAATTTACTCTGATATGCAGAAATCAATCAATAGTATTGAAGTAATGCTTTCAGAAGAATCGGAAAAATTGATAGTAAATAGTAAATATATGAAAGAAGAAATTGCAGCTATATTTAATGTAACAGGGGACAAAATAAGTGTAGTAAGTAATGGAATAGAACTTGGCAAATTTGATAGTATAGAATGCGATAATGGATTCAGAAACAATTATGCTGCCCCTAATGAAAAAATAGTATTTTTTGTGGGAAGACTTGTAAGTGAAAAAGGAGTGCATGTTCTATTAAATGCAATACCTAAAATTATTAGAAGTTATAATGATGTTAAGTTTGTAATTGCGGGCAAAGGTCCGTGTTTAAATAGTTTAATTGAACAAAGCCGTAATCTTAAAATTCAAAACAGAGTTTATTTTACCGGCTTTGTAGATGAGGAGGTTTTACTAAAGCTATACAAATGTTCGGATATTGCAGTTTTTCCAAGTACCTATGAACCTTTTGGCATTGTGGCACTAGAAGGAATGGTTGCAGGCATTCCGGTAGTGGTATCGGATATCGGAGGACTAAGGGAAATAGTGGATCACAGGGTTAATGGAATGAAATTTTACAGCGGAAATTCCAATTCTCTGGCAGACTGTATCCTTGAACTGCTTTGTGATGATAATTTATCAAAACAGATTAGTATTAATGCGTTGGAAAATGTACATAGGCTTTATAATTGGAATAGAATAACGGAACAAATTTTACAGGAATATAACTATGTTATTTCTCAATATAACAGCTCAAATAGGGATTGATTTTATTACTTAGTTAAATTGGAGGTTTAATTGTGTCAAAGAGTAAAAAGAAATTAAAAGTAATACCACTTGGTGGATTACAAGAAATAGGGAAAAATATAACTGCTTTTGAATATGGAGACGATATCATGGTTGTTGACTGTGGTCTTTCGTTTCCTGAGGATGAAATGCTGGGTATAGATCTGGTAATTCCTGATGTAACGTACCTGATTAAAAATAAAGAAAAAGTAAGAGGAATTGTTCTGACACATGGTCATGAGGACCATATAGGTGCGCTACCATACGTATTAAGGGAACTAAATGTGCCTATATATGGAACAAAGCTTACTCTTGGATTGATAAAATGCAAACTTGAAGAACATGGTCTTCTTGATTCTGTCCAGATGGAAACGGTTCATCAGGGACAAACAGTGGAGTTGGGGGCCTTTAAGGTAGAATTTATAAGGTCTACTCACAGTATTGCCGATGCCGTAGCTTTAGCTATTTTTACACCTATAGGTACTGTAATTCATACGGGAGATTTTAAAATAGACTACACCCCAATTGAAGGACAGCCAATGGATCTTGCAAGACTTGCCGAAATAGGCAAGAAGGGTGTACTCCTGCTGATGTGTGACAGTACGAATGTAGAAAATGAAGGATATACACTTTCAGAACGTACTGTAGGAGAGACCTTTGACGAGATATTTATGAACTGTAAAAGCAGGATTCTGGTAGCAACTTTTGCTTCAAATGTTCACAGAGTTCAGCAGATATTCAATGCGGCCGTTAAATTCGGGCGAAAAGTAACAGTTCTTGGAAGAAGCATGATAAATGTTGTTAACGTAGCAATGGAGTTGGGATATCTGAATGTGCCCGAAGGAGTTCTGATCGATCTTGACAATATGGACAAGGTACCAAAGGACAAGCTTGTAATAATAACTACAGGCAGTCAAGGTGAGCCTATGTCAGCTCTTACAAGGATTACATTCAATGAGCATAAAAAAGTTGAAATAGTTCCGGATGACTTGGTTATCATATCTGCATCTCCAATACCGGGAAACGAGAAACTGATTTCAAAGGTTATAAATGAGCTGTTCAAAAAAGGTGCAAAGGTTAAATATGAAGCACTTGCGGATGTCCATGTATCAGGACATGCTTGCCAGGAAGAAATAAAGCTAATCCATAACTTAGTTAAACCAAAGTTCTTTATGCCTGTGCATGGAGAACACCGACATCTTAGACAGCACGCTGAGCTTGCCGTTAAAATGGGTATGCCAAAAGAGAAAATATTCATAATGGAAACAGGAAAAGTTCTTGAGCTTACCAATGACTCCGCAAAAATAAACGGGTCTGTTACTGCAGGAAAGGTTCTTGTTGACGGCTTAGGTGTAGGAGATGTAGGAAATGTTGTTTTAAGGGACAGAAAGCACCTTTCACAGGACGGTTTAATAGTAGTGGTAATCACTATAGAGGGTGATACCGGAAATGTGGTGGCAGGCCCTGACATAATTTCAAGAGGTTTTGTATATGTCCGTGAATCTGAGGATTTGATGGAGCAGCTTAAAGAAATAGCAAAACAGGCAATATTCAAAAGTTCGTCTAAAAATCCGGGAGATTGGTCTATCAGAAAGTCAGCTATCAGAGAGACTCTCAAGGACTGTATTTACGAACGTACAAAGCGTAAGCCAATGATATTGCCTATAATAATGGAGATATAAGTCCATTTACCTGCAAATAATAATATTTTGAGTAAATTCTTGCCCGGCTTTTCTAAAAGCCGGGTTTTTATATGCCAGAACATATGTATCCGTTGCCTGTGCTTCAATTTCCAGCATCCTTGAAATCAAACTGTCGGAGGAGGATTTGTAGTCAGATGCCTTGGTTACTACCGGGATTGTTGATTTCTTTTTCATTGAGGATAAAATCTCACGCCCGGTTTCATTAAAGCCTAAAATTCTGGCATACTGCGGGCCCCCACATGTCATAAATTGTTCCATATCAAACCTTGTCATTCCGGCAAGGAGGGAAATGAGTATTCTTTGTATACGTGTTTTAGGGTAACGCTTTGTGCATATATTAGTAAGAAGATCGTCAAAGCAGCCTGAATTATCTGCGGCATTTTTAATCCTGTACTCAAGACCTTCTGAAACGTCCTGAATATTTTCCAACTCTTGCTGTGTCGCGTGACGAAGAAAGGCAAGAATTATGTCTTCAAAAGAATACAAGCTGTTTGGCCCTCTGCCAAAAGAAAATTCCCTATCCAAAATCTGTTGTGCCAGAATAGGGATAGCTTGACTGGTGGCAGCAATTTCACTTCCACGTATACTGTTTCTTATAGCAGTTGCACTGGAAATACAACCTGTAAGCTCCGGTGTATTATAGCCGTTAGATATCCTTTTTACTGTAAGCGGCTGTATAGGGCTATTAAGTCTTATAAGAGCTTTTAAATACTCTAAAGCAAGTATATTGTTGGAGGTTTCAAGTAAATGTGAAAGGTCCTCATTGGAATCGTGCTGTGTTTTGAGATATTTTTCTAAAGCTATTTGTCTGCAAACAGGGAAGGATAGCCCAGTAGACAACTGTTTTTTCAATTCATCCTTATAGCTTTCCGGTTCAGAAACAAGGATTTCAGCTAATTTTTTAAGAGAATGAATGTCTCCTGATTCACTTCCAAAAGAAATACAGTCAACTATACCTATACTGTGCAATATGCTGACAGCACCATATGCAAAAAACTCCGCACTTGATACTGCAAAGGGAACAGGTAGTTCTATTATTAGGTCTACGCCGTTACCAAGAGCAATTTCGGTTCGTGCAAATTTATTAATAATAGCAGGTTCGCCTCTTTGTATAAAGTTACCGCTCATTACACAAACCACAGCATCACAGCCGGTGAGTTTTTTTGATTCTTCTATATGATACATATGCCCGTTATGAAAAGGGTTGTATTCAGCAACTATTCCAAGTACCTTCATTTATTTTCTCCCTGTCATTTGATATGGGTATTATATCAATTATTAATAAAATTTATCAATGGGTGATTAATTTAAAAGCCCCTGGTACAAAAAACAGTATTGTACAGAGTTTGTCATACCAGGGGCAGTAAATGGAAAAATACCTGAGTAAATTATTTATGCATTATTCAGAACTGTTGCACCCGTTTCTTCCTCAAACTGCTTCTTGTACAAGGAATAATAGTAGCCTTTCTGATTAAGAAGTTCACTGTGATTTCCTCGTTCAATGATTTTACCGTTTTTTACAACCAGAATAATATCTGCTTTCTTAATGGTAGAAAGCCTGTGAGCAATTAAAAATGATGTTCTGTTTTTCAGTATATGCATTATTGCTTCCTGAATCATTTGCTCAGTCTGTGTGTCAATAGAGGAGGTTGCTTCGTCAAGTACGAAAATCCTTGGGTCTGATATAACCGCACGGGCAAATGAAATCAGCTGTTTTTCACCGGTGGACAGTCTATCGCCGCCTTCACCTATGTTGGTGTCAAGACCGTTTTCCATACTGTTTATTACACTATCTGCAGCTACTATTTTTACGGCGGCTTCTATCTCCTCATCAGTGGCATCAAACTTTCCATAACGAATATTTTCCCGAACAGTTCCCGAAAACAGGTGGGGGCTTTGAAGCACATAGCCTATGTTATTGTGCAGCCACAATTGTGAACGCTCCCTATAATCTCTTCCATCAATGAGTATCTGACCTGCGGTTGGTTCAAAAAACCTGCAGGCAAGATTAACCAAAGTGCTTTTGCCTGCACCGGTTTCACCTACAATTGCAACTGTTGTCCCTGCCGGTATTTTAAGATTGAAATCCGTCAATATATATTCGTCGCCGTCAGGGTATTTAAAGGTAACATTTTTAAACTCAATATCACCTACAAGTGGTTCCCAATTTTCCTTCTTCGGATTGAAATTGTCCCCGTATTTTTCAATAACTTCGGGAGTATCCGTTATATCAGGTTCAGTCTCCAACAGACCCGTAACACGTTCTATATTTGCCTGAGTAGATACAAAGTCAGCAAACACACGGGCTATTTGCTGTATTGGCTCAAAAATACTTATAGCGTAGGTAATAAAGACAGAAAGAGTACCTAATTCGCCCGGATTTTTCATTACTATGTAGCCTCCATAAGTCAAAACCATTGTGAGGGATGTGGCACTGAAACATAGAATGATTGGTATAAATACTGCATTCAATATAGTTGCACGCATAGTGGAGGAGTAGAACTTATCTGTAACCTGTGAAAAATCATTTAGGTTGTTATCCTCAATAACCAAAGTTTTAGAGGTTCTTGCCCCGGTTATTCCCTCATTGAAAGCACCTGTCATGGTTGAATTGATCTTCCTGATTTTTCTGTTAATGTTTAGTATCTTTTTCTGAAAGTACATTGTTATAACAGAAATAAACGGAATAATAGTCATTACCAACAAGGCCAGCTTGACATTAAGGAACAGCATTACTATAAAAACACCAATTACATATATAATAGCCCAGAGCAAGTCAATAAGACCCCAAGAAACCATCTGACCTATTCTTCCGGTATCACTCATAACCCTGGCCATCATGTAACCTACAGGAGTCTTATTGTAATAAGTGAAGGAAAGCTTCTGCAGGTGTACAAAAAGAGACTTCCTGATAGACTTTGAAACATTTAGTTCAACAGTCATTGCATTACGTATAAAAATAATAACCGCTAAGGCCTGTATAATTAGTACACAACCGTTTATCAGTGCAAATTTTCCAATTCCTTCAGTTGACTTTGGTGTAATAAAATTGTTTATTGCATACCGTTGAAAAAACGGATATATAATGTCAATCAAAGAAACAAGTATTAAAAAAGACATAGCCATTGCAAAGGCTTTTTTGTAAAGCTTTACAAAGGGAATAACATTTCCCCAGACCTTTATGGAAAAGGGTTTTTTGTAATCTTCTTCTTCATAATACGCCATTAATTACCACCTCCTGTTTGAGCAGTCGAATCTGAAAGTTCAGTTTCAAGACTGCTTTGTATATCATATATTTTTTTATAAATACCTTTATGATTTGCAAGTAATTGGGAGTGTGAACCGATTTCCGAGATTTTACCGTCATCCAGAACCATGATTACATCTGCCTGCATTAATGTGGTAATTCTATGAGAAATCAGGAGTACTGTACTTTGCCCGGTACTATTCTTTAAGGCACTGCGGATTTTTGAATCGGTTTCAGAGTCAACCGCAGAAAGGGAGTCGTCAAATATCATGATAGGCGGCTTCTGCATAAGCATTCTTGCGATAGCAACCCTTTGCTTTTGTCCTCCCGAGAGGGTAACGCCACGTTCTCCTACAACAGTGTCATACCCCTTGGAAAAGCTCATAACGGCATCATCCACAGCGGCAACATCTGCACAATAGCGGATTCGCTCCATATCCCCGGTATTCTCAAAAATATCTATATTTTCTTTAATAGTTTTAGAAAACAAAAACGGTTCTTGAAGAACAAACCCAATGTTCCGTCGCAGATGCTCAAGCTGCATTTTTCTGATATCCACTCCGCCAATTTCAATTGAGCCCTGTCCTTCAGGCAGGTTATACAGTCTGTCCAGAAGGTAGGTTATTGTGGACTTACCTGAACCTGTACCTCCCAGTATTCCAAAAGTGGTTCCCGCCTTAATTTTAAATGAAATATCCTTTAGTACCGGCTTAACACCTTCATAATCAAAATTGACATTCTTAAACTCAATATCTCCTGTCATATCAGGCGTCACTGCACCTTCACAATCTTTTTCTTCTTCCTCCGCAACTATTTCCAGTATACGGTTTAAAGATACACTGGTTTTACTAAGCTCTGAGAGGATACGTCCGAAGTTCCTAACCGGCCAAATTAACATGGAATTATAGAAAACAAATACAAGAAATTCTCCAAGTGTAATAACCCCGTGTGCTGCGTCAATTGACCCCATAATTACTATAAGCATAACCTGAAGCCCGGAAACAAAATCTCCGATTCCCCAATACTTACTTAACAGGAAGCCCAGTCTAATCCAGTAATTGGCAAAGTGATCATTTTTAGAGTCGAAGTTCTCAATTTCATAATTCTGCCGTCCAAAAGCACGCACTACACGTACTCCTGTAAGATTTTCTTGTACCATTGCAGACAATGCACCTTCAGCTTCATCAGCAAACTTAAACTTGGCAGCAATTTTATTATAGAAAATTGCCGAGTATGCCACAACGATAGGGAAGAAGGCTAGGGCTATAAGAGACAGCCTAATATTCATTGTAAACATGATAGAAATGGAGAAGCCTACTAAAAAAACTGTTCTTATCATTTCTATAAGCTGCTGGGAGATAAAATTTCTTATAACTTCAACATCAGAGGTACATCTTTGGATTATGTCACCGGTCTGGTTTTTAACATGCCAGCAATAGGGTAGCCTCTGTATGTGGCTGAACAGGTGGTTTCTCATTTTACGTATTGTACCCTCCGAAGCCTTCGCAATACATAATCTGAAAAGTAATGTAAACAAACCTGACAAAGCGGCAAGCACCAGTGCCACAAGGGAGCAGGCAAGCAGATTGTTCCTCAGCATATCCCTGCCTCCATGGCTATAGATAAAATTCATAATAAATTGAGGTAGTTTCAGCTCCTCGGTGCCAATAACTGAATCAACAATAACCTTGGTTATTTGAGGCATCAGATAATTGAATACTATTGCAAGCATAGTAAATAACACGGCAAGAGCAAAAAGCCTTTTATAGCCTTTCATGAATGAATAGAGCATCTTAAATCGACCTTTGTTTTTGAATTGCATATAAATTCTCCTTATATAAAGTGTAATGATTTTTTAGTAACAGTCACATAAAAACAGGGTGTATTATAAGAAAATTTTGAAAAATAAGAAATAAAAAAACACGATAACGCAAGCATCGTGTTCAATATATTTATTTAACATATTTAACTGTATGACGGTTACTTAAGTGCTGACCTTATAAAGCAAAATAAAATAACATTTGCTTTAAATAAAGGTCCGATATTAAATTATGGATGAAATACCCCGCTAATTTTATTGTACATATTTTTAAACACTCCTTTCACCGAATTTGTAATATACGAGAATACATTACCAACATATGTTATTACAGCATAGTAAGTCCTGTCAATAGCTGTAATATATTTGTAAAATAAAAAATGTAAAAGCATTATGTTCACTAAAAAGGTTAATAATAAAAAAACTCCGTACACAGCATAAAAGCGAATGTACAGAGTTTTTTTGGTGGAGGGAGATGGATTCGAACCATCGAAGTCAGAGACAACAGATTTACAGTCTGCCCCCTTTGGCCACTCGGGAACCCCTCCAAAATCAATATGTTTTTTTCAGCAACAAATAAGATTATGCACTAAATACTACATCTTGTCAACAACTTTTTATAATTTTATTTAATATATTATAAGAAGAATACTTCCCTTAAAAAGTAATAACATAATTAATAAATAAAGTTATAAATTGCTAAACAAACTAATATATGGTAAAATAACAAATAATTACAAACTATAATCTAGATTCAAAACATGCATGTTGAAATTAACATGGATTAATTCTAAATGGAAGCAAGGGCGCTCCATGTAGTAGAACTATCTGTGTTTTTTTGTAAGCAAAATTGCTATTAACATTAAATAAGGGGGATTGCAATGAAGAAGAAATTAGCAATATTATCAATGGTATTGTCAATTATATTGACTATACCTGCATGCACCAGTAAATCTGAAACCGGAGATACATCCGGGAGCTCGTCATTAAACACATCAACAGGAACAAAGGCCAGTCGGGCAGGGTTTGATTACAAGAAGTACAGCGTTGAATATACTTCTGCAACTGATCCGTTAAAAAGTCCCAAAGTTGCAACAGACAGAAAGGACACATTAGTTGTTGGTTTACCGGATACAACAGGAATTTTTAATTATTTGTACGGTGATAATGCTTACGATTGGTATGCTATCTATACCATGTTTGATTTTAATGTAGATGTTGATTTCGACGGTAAGGCAATACCGGGTGCAACTGATTATAAAGTTTCGGATGATGGACTTACATATACTTTTACAATCAAAGACGGAGTAAAGTTCTGGGATGGAAATCCTGCTACAGCCTCTGATTTGGAGTTCGCATACTATTTGGAAGCCGACCCTAAATATGATGGGCCGTCAGATATATCAAAATCATTCATAAAAGGCATTGATGCATATAAAAACGGAAGCACTGATAAAATCGAAGGAATAAAGGTACTTGATGATAAAACCCTGCAAATTACCGTTGACAAAGCCAGCGGCCCTGCAATCTATGCATTACAGGTTCCGTTACTTGAAAAGAAGTATTACGGTGCTGATTTCAAAAAGGGTGATACTGCAAAGGTTAAGGAAAAAAACGGAGCACCAATGGGTACAGGTCAATACAAATTTGTTGAGTATAAAGCCGGTCAGGAGCTGAAACTTGTGGCTAACGAGAGTTATTTCAAGGGAACTCCAAAAATCAAAAATCTTATATTTTCAATAACACCAACAGGACAGGAACTTCAGAGGGTTATGGCAGGTGAGACGGATATAGATATGGCTGATGTTTCACCTGATAATATGAAAGCAGCAAAGGATGCAGGGTTTATAGACATATACAGATTTCCTACCAACGGTTACGGATATGTGGGATTTAACGATGCCGACCCTAAATTCAGTGATGTGAAAGTTCGACAGGCTCTTATGTATGCCCTTAACAGGTCTGCTGTTGTAGACAAGGTATACGGCGAATATGCAAGAGTAGTGAACATACCTGAGTCAAATGTATCCTGGGCATACGACGACGAAGGTTGCAATACATATGAATACAATCTGGATAAAGCGGGACAGCTTTTGGATGAAGCCGGCTGGAAGCTAAACAGCAACGGAAAACGTGAAAAGGACGGCAAAGAGTTTAAAATCAAGTTCTCCTGCATGAGCCCTCATCCTGTAACGGACATTATGGTTCCTGTTATGAAGGACGATTATGCAAAGCTGGGAATAGATGTTACTGTTGAGAATCTTGACTGGCCTACCCTTCAGCAAAAGGCAACCAAAAAGCAGCTGGAAGCTTATTTTATGGCCAGTGGTCTTACTCCGGACCCTGATAATTCATTAGCAAATGCATTTAAATCAGACGCATCTCAAAATTATTACAATTACAAAAATGACGAAGTTGATAAGCTGTGCGAAGAAGGTCTTAATGAAATAAGTACAGAAAAGAGAAAGCCTATTTACAAGCAACTCTACAAAATCTTGAATAATGACTTACCTGTACTTTACGTGTATCAGAGAAGTGACATGTGGGTAGCTAACTCAAGAATAAAGAACTACGAACTTTCATCTTTCAGGGATTTTTTCTATAACTTATATAAAGTCGAAATTGGAAAGTAAGAAATTTTCACATATGTTTTTGAGAATGTCCGTCATTAAAATGAGCGGGCATTCTCTTTAACCCAAATTAACAAACGACAGGAGAGTTGTGCCATGTGGAATTACTTAGCCAGAAGAATCCTTCAGATGATACCTATTATAATAGGAGTTTCCATAATATTATTCTTAATAATCAATCTGGTTCCCGGAAATTTTATTGATTCAAAAGTTTCATCTACTCATATGACACCCCAGCAGATTCAACATCTTAAAGATATTTACGGGATTAATGATCCTATTTATCTCAAGTACTTTAAATGGATTAAAGGTGCCGTACATTTTGACTTCGGTGATTCATTTACTTACCAGAAGCCTGTTTCTACCGTAATCAATACATATGTATGGAATTCCTTCAGTATAGCTCTTATAGCTTTTATTCTGGAACTGCTCATTGCAATTCCTATAGGTATTATTTCTGCCACCAGACAATACTCAAAAACAGATATGATTTTTACTTTTTTAGCCTTAATCGGAATTTCCTTTCCATCATTTTTCCTTGGATATATATTAATAAAAATATTTGCCGTAAACCTTCATATTCTGCCACTGGCGGGGTTAAATACGCCGGGTTCCAGCTATATAGGAATTGCGTTTATCATTGATCGACTGAAACATATGATACTACCGGTTTTAGTACTTGCATTGATAAGTGCCGGGTCTATGATGAGATACACAAGGACTGCTGTCCTTGAAATCGTAAAACAGGATTATATAAGGACTGCAAGAGCTAAAGGACTCAGTGAAAAGGTTGTAATATACAAACATGCACTAAGAAATGCACTGATCCCCATTGTAACTCTGATTGGTCTTTCACTTCCCGGATTATTTTCAGGTGCAATCATAACAGAAAGTATATTTGGTATTCCGGGTATAGGGAAAATTGCACTGGAAGCGGTGACAAAAAGAGATTATCCGCTTTTGATGGGATTTTCGCTGTTTGTTGCGGTACTTACCCTTCTGGGGAATCTGCTTTCGGATATTTTCTATGCCATTGTTGATCCCAGAGTTAAGCTAAAGTGAGGGGGAAAGAAAAATGAAGATAAAAATATTTACTATGATATCATTGTTTGCTGCGGTTTTGTGTTATATACTCCCATTTCTCACATTTAAGGATTATAGTTCAATAAACGGATTTAACCTTATAACGTCACTCTTTAAGAGAACAGAACTTCACAAGCTTTCTGAAAATATACAGACTTATGTATTTACCAGTACTTCTGTCCCGCTGCTTGTAACTTTTTTATTCTTTATTGCTGCAATTGTTTTTTTAGCCTACTATCATTTCCGTAAAAGCAGTAAAGCACTTTCAGGTGCTTTGGGGGCAGTTATATGTGCTGTAATATCTTATGGAGTACAGCTTTCCAACAGTCAAACTTCAATAACCGATTTTTTTGGTACCATACTCCTTGAATTAAAAACCGGTGATGGTAAAACTATATTCAAATCTAGTGATATTGCGTCTCAGACCGGGCCGGGTGCAAAGCTTCTGGTTATAGTTGCATTTGTTTCATTGATTTTTGTAGTAGTTCTCAAAATACTGGATATTCGAGAACGGAACAAGGGAGACAATATTCAGACACCTTGGACTATGGCTATTAAACAATTTAAAAGAAACAAACTGGCAATAGTCGGATTATTTCTGATATTTTTTCTTATTATTATATGTTTTTACGGGCCTGTATTTTCCAGATATCCTTTACTGAAAACAGAAATAATCATGGCAAAACTTAAACCGGGGCCTGAGCATTTATTGGGTACTGACAGCAGCGGACGTGATATTTTAACCCGTTTGATGTACGGGGGGAGAATTTCCATAACCGTAGGCTTTGTTGCCGTACTTCTTGAAATACTCTTGGGTACCACTATAGGAGGTTTGGCGGGCTATTACAGCGGTAAAATTGATAATATGCTTATGAGGCTTGTTGATATATTCCTTAGTATTCCATTTTTGCCTGTTGTAATAATAATAGGTGCAATAATGTCTGATTTAAATATACCTCCTCAACGTAGAATCTATTTCGTAATGTTCATAATAGGAGTTCTTAGCTGGCCTGTAATGGCAAGATTGGTTCGAGGACAAATTCTTACCTTGCGGGAACAGGAGTATATGATTGCAGCAGAAGCACTTGGACTCAAGGACAGGCGAAAAATAGTAAGACACCTTATTCCTAATGTTATCCCCAGTATAATTGTATCTGCAACTCTTGGAATAGGTGATGCCATATTGATGGAATCTGCGTTGTCTTTCCTTGGACTTGGTGTGGCTATGCCGTTCCCATCATGGGGAAACATGGTTCAGGCAGTAAGGGATACCAATGATTTCATTCTCCGCTCATGGCTTTGGATACCGCCGGGAATATGTATCTTTACTATAGTTCTTGCAATTAATTTTGTGGGTGACGGCCTGCGGGATGCCTTTGACCCTAAAATGAAAAAGTAGGAGGGAAAAGCATTTATGTCTGAAAAACTTTTAGAAATTAAAGATCTACATACATTTTTTTATACTGATGCAGGTGTTGTCAAAGCAGTGAACGGAGTTTCCTTTCAAGTCAATAAGGGCCAAACGATAGGCATAGTAGGTGAATCCGGTTGTGGAAAGAGTGTCATGTCCCTTTCCATTATGCGTCTGATACAGGACCCTGGAAAAATAGTTAAGGGACAGGTAATTTTCAATGGGCAGGATTTAGTGAAACTATCCCAAGGTGAAATGAGGAAAATTAACGGGGATAGGATTTCTATGATATTTCAAGAACCTATGACGTCGTTAAATCCTGTTTTTACAGTTGGTAACCAGATAGCAGAATCACTTATACTTCATGAAAATTTAACAAAAAAACAGGCAAGGGAAAAAGCTGTTGAAATGATTTCAACTGTTGGAATACCCCGTGCCGATGGCATATATGACTCGTATCCCCATGAATTATCAGGTGGTATGAGGCAGAGAATCATGATAGCCATGGCCCTATCTTGTAATCCTGAACTTTTGATTGCAGACGAACCTACAACTGCTTTGGATGTTACAATACAAGCACAAATATTAGATTTACTTAAAGAAATAAAGAGGAAATTCGGAACGTCCATAATGTTAATTACCCACGATCTTGGTGTTGTAGCCGAAATGGCGGATTATGTAATAGTAATGTATGCAGGAAGAATAATTGAACAGGGAAAAGTGGACGACATATATCTGAATCCCATGCATCCCTATACAATAGGGCTTCTGAAATCAAAACCGAGTATAACTACTGTAAGCGACAGGCTCTATACTATACCGGGACAGGTACCGAACCTCATCAATTTACCTGAAATTTGTTACTTTTCAGACAGGTGTAAAATGTGCAAGGATACCTGCAAGCAAGGGTTCCCGGAACTGATAGATATGGGTAATGACCATTTCGTTGCATGTACACTATTCGGGGAGGTGACAAAATGAGTGAAGCTTTACTTGAGGTAAAAAATCTAAAAAAGTACTTCCCCATAAAAGGAGGAGTATTCCAGAAAACTGTAGGACACGTGAAAGCCGTGGAGGATATATCCTTTGAAATAAACAAGGGTGAAACTCTGGGATTGGTAGGCGAATCGGGATGTGGAAAAAGCACTGTTGGCCGTACAATTCTTAGACTTCATGATAAAACCGGAGGAGAAGTTTTATTTAAAGGAACAGAAATATTTGACCTTAAAAAACAAGAGATGCAAAAGATGAGACCCAAAATTCAGATTGTCTTTCAAGATCCGTACAGCTCCTTGAATCCCAGACTTACGGTTGGTGAAATTATAGGTGAAGCACTTCTCGAACACGGTTTTTGTGAAAAAAAGAATTTAAAACAGCGTGTATTAAAGGTAATGGAACAATGCGGGTTGCTGACCTTTCATATTGACAGATATCCCCATGAGTTTTCGGGAGGGCAGAGGCAGAGAATTGGTATTGCAAGGGCTTTGGCATTGAATCCTGAATTTATTGTATGTGATGAGCCTGTTTCGGCTTTGGATGTATCCATTCAATCACAAATAATAAACCTTTTATCCGACCTTCAAAAGGAATACGGGTTTTCCTACTTGTTTATATCGCATGATTTAAGCGTGGTAAAGCATATTTCACACCGTGTGGCTGTAATGTATCTCGGATGTCTTGTTGAGATAGCCGACAAAACAGAGCTTTATGACAATCCGCTTCATCCGTACACAAAGGCACTTTTATCGGCAGTTCCTTTGCCTGACCCGAGAATTAAAAGAGAGAAAATAGTTTTGACAGGGGACTTACCCAGCCCTGCAAATCCTCCGTCTGGCTGCCGCTTTCACACAAGATGCCCTAAGTGCAGCGATATTTGCAAACAACAGGTACCGGAACTAAAAGATGCAGGACAAAATCATAAGGTTGCATGTCATTTTGCTTAACAAATACCTGAGGTAGGGAGTAACAATATGAAACTAATGCAAAGAGAATCAATCAAAGACATTTTAGCAATTTTTATAGCTATCATTCAGGTTGTCTGGCCTTATATTTTATTAAGTATCGGAGTGTATTTGCTCCTAACGCTGTTTTTGACGAAGGTGTGGCTTTGAAATAAAAAAAGAATTTTTCGTTTCGTAAACGAAAAATTCTTTTTTGGTGCCCAGAGCCGGAATCGAACCAGCGACACGGGGATTTTCAGTCCCCTGCTCTACCGACTGAGCTATCTGGGCAAGTTGTTAGTGTTTTTTAAAACACTAACAAACAAATTGGTGGGCCTTCAGGGACTCGAACCCCGGACCAACCGGTTATGAGCCGGTTGCTCTAACCAACTGAGCTAAAGGCCCTCGAAAGGACGAGTTTTAGTATAATAAAAAA
>JAEZIU010000080.1 GCA_023436485.1 Bacillota bacterium
GTGTTACAGATGGGAGTAAAAAATAAAAGCTGCTTTGCGGTTAGCCACAAAGCAGCTTAATTAAAGAATTGTTATCCGGTTTCTTGTTTACAGAAATCCCTGAACTTTTGCACTAAGTCCGGATTTAATGACAGAAATTTATTAAACATATTTAATGTTGTTAAGGTTCCGGCAGAAATACTGTGTTCTACCAATTCTGTTTCAACGAGAACATCTTCATCTGCCCCAAGATTTTTTAGAAAGCTTTCTATAATATTGTGCCTATCCAACAAAAACTTACCAAGCTCACGTCCATTATCAGTTAAAAAAATAATTCCATACTTTTTATATTGTAGCAATCCAAGTGTGCTTAGCTTTTGAACCATTTTAGTTGCAGAGGGAGCTGCTACGTTAAGAAGCTCAGAAATGGTATTAATTCTCATATAGCCCTCTGTCAGGCTGTTTCTATATATCATTTCAAGATAATCTTCCATTGAGGAGGTGAGGATATTTTTATTCTGCATTAAAAGCTGGTATCCTCTTACAGTATGAAATTTTGATGACTCTTCCATTAATGTCACTTCCTTATGTGAAACTGCCTGAAAAGTACCTATAGACATTTATATTCATTATAAAAAAATATATCACATAAAATTCCCTGTATAGGGCATAAACCACAGGGACTGAGCACAAACCAACCATTTATTATATTGTTTTTGATGTCATAATATAATAAAATTAGGATGTTAAAAAATAAAGGGTATTGTTTTGGATAAATATGGAGGTAAAAATGCTTTTAATATATAACGGCAAAATAGTAACAATGTCAGATACAGATTATGAAAATGGATACGTGCTTATTGATAATGATAAAATAATAGCTGTAGGTCAGGATTTATCAGAGGTAAAAGAACAACTGACGCCGGAAACAAATATGATTGATGCAAATGGAGGCTATGTATTACCGGGGTTTATTGACCCTCACAGTCATATAGGAATGTGGGAGGATGCAGTTGGTTTTGAAGGTGATGACGGGAACGAGTCGACAGATCCCGTAACACCTCAATTAAGGGCCATAGACGCCGTCTATCACGCAGACAGGTCTTTTGTGGAAGCGTATGAAAGTGGTGTGACAACTGTTGTTACCGGCCCGGGCAGTGCAAATGTAATAGGCGGACAATTTGCTGCCATGAAAACCTACGGGCGTTGTGTAGATGAGATGGTTGTAAAGCACCCGGTAGCAATGAAGGTAGCATTCGGAGAAAACCCAAAAACAGTATATAACGAAAAGCATCAGGCCCCAATGACCAGAATGGCTACTGCTGCAATACTTCGTGAAAGTTTATTTAAGGCAAAAGAATATCAGGAACTTTGGGAAGAATATAAAAAAGACACTGAAGAATATGATAAGCCTGAGTTTGACTTTAAAATGGAAGCATTGCTTCAGGTATTAAATAAGCAGATACCTTTGAAAGCACATGCACATAGAGCAGATGATATAATAACTGCTATCAGGATAGCTAAAGAATTTGATGTAGATATTACACTTGACCACTGTACAGAAGGTTATCTAATAAAAGACATTCTGGCAGAAGCAGGACTTCCTGTAATTATAGGGCCAATGCTTACTGACAGGTCAAAAATAGAATTGAAGAACCAAAATCTAAAAACACCGGGGATTCTTTCAAAAGCGGGTCTAAAGGTTGCAATAATGACCGATCACCCATGTGTTCCAGAACATCATTTGTGCCTGTGTGCTGCAATCGCTGCCCGTGAAGGTATGGATGAAAAAGAAGCTTTAAAGGCAATAACAATAAATGCCGCAGAAATAACAGGTATCAGTGACCGGGTAGGTTCTATAGAAAAAGGAAAGGATGCTGACATCGTTATATTTAACGGAAATCCGTTGGAATTGAAAACCACCGTACAGAAGACTATAATAAACGGTGTTGTAATTTATGAAAGGAAACAGGATGAATAAACTTGAAACACATTCCTTTGAAGAAACAGTTGAAGTAGGACTAAAACTCGGTAATGTTCTTAAACCCGGCGATGTTATCTTGCTGTCAGGGGATTTGGGAACAGGAAAAACCGCTTTAACCAACGGGATAGCAAAAGCCTTGGGAATAGACGCTTATATAACCAGCCCTACCTTCAATTTGGTAAATGAATATGAAGGACGGTTACCATTATACCACTTCGATGTGTACAGGATTGCCGACCCGGATGAGATGTTTGATATTGGTTTTGACGAATATTTAAATAATTGCGGTGTGACTGTAATTGAGTGGGGAGAGCAGATATCAGAAATTCTTCCTCTCGATATAATACGTGTTACTATAGAAAAAAATCTTCAAAAGGGATTGGATGTAAGAAAAATAACAATAGAATTTATTGGCAGTCGGTATTCCGACTACAGGATATAAGCGGAGGCTAATATGAGAATACTTGCTGTGGACACTTCAACAAATGTTGCGTCAGCTGCAATATTAGAAGACGATATAATAATAGGGGAATACAACTGCAACCGGGGAAAAACACATTCCCAAAGGCTTATGCCTATGGTACAACACCTTATGGAAACAACGGGTCTGACCGTAAGCGACATCGATGCCTTTTCTGCATCAATAGGGCCAGGCTCCTTTACAGGACTGCGAATAGGAGTTACAACAGTAAAAGCAATGGCGTTTGCAGCAGAAAAGCCTGTAATAAGCGTACACACACTTGATGCACTGGCATACAACCTACCATTTGCAGAAAATCTTATTTGTCCCATGATAGATGCACGTAACAATCAGGTGTTTACCGCCATATATAGATTTATAGGGAGTAAACTTGAAAGGCTTACTGACTACATGGGAATACCCGTTACAGAATTGGCCGATATATTAAGGAGTATGGAAGGGGAAACAGTTTTTCTGGGAGATGCCTGCAATATGCATAAGGACTACTTTGTCAGTGAACTCGGTGATAGAGTAAAAATTGCACCTCCAGGCACCTCTCTGGCAAAAGCATCATCAGTAGCTATACTGGCGGGGAACGCCTATAGAGAAGGAAAACTGGAAAGCTGCTATGATATGGTACCTTTTTATTTGAGAAAATCCCAGGCTGAACGAGAAAGAGAGAATCAAAAGGTAAAAGCTGATGATTGACAAATTTGAAATAAAGAAGATGACAGATGACCATATAGACGGCGTGATGATTGTAGAAAATCTCAGTTTTAAAATACCCTGGTCAAGACAGGCATTTGTGGATGAGATAACTACTAATGATATGGCGCTATATTTTGTAGCGTTGTGTAATGAACAGGTTATAGGATATGGAGGTATGTGGAAAATATTCGATGAGGGACATATAACCAATATTGCTGTACACCCTGAATTCCGCCGCTGTGGGGCAGCCTCTGATATAATAGAAAAAATACTTCAAACTTCAGAGGAAAAAGGTATAAAAAGCCTTACCCTTGAAGTTCGTAAAAGCAATGCTGCAGCCCAAAATCTCTACTGCAAATATGGTTTTAAACCGGAGGGCGTTCGAAAAGGTTATTATTCCGATACCGGAGAGGATGCACTGATAATGTGGAAACACGGTATTTAGAAATATCAGCTTCAAACATAAAAAATGCAAAGCGGAGGTTAAACATGTCAAAGCTAAAAGAGCTTTCATACCAAGATCTTGACAACAGATGTAAACTTGAATCATTACCATTTAAGAGCACATCACAGCTAGAGACCTATGAAGGCATCATAGGTCAGGAAAGAGCTTCCAAAGCTATGAAATTCGGTCTCAAAATGAAAATGAGAGGCTACAATATATATATGTCCGGGCCTACAGGGACAGGAAAAACAAGTTTTGCCAGACAAATATTAGGTGAAACTGCCGCAAACCAGAAGATACCTGATGATTGGTGTTATATATATAACTTCAGCCAACCAAACCAACCTTTGGCCATAAATCTTCCTGCCGGAACCGGAAAACAATTTCAACAAGACATGGACGAATTTACAAAAATAATTAAACAGGAAATTGTCAATGCCTTTGACAATGACCAGTATGAAAAAGAGAAATCAGAAATAATGGATGAGTACGAGGACAAGAAAGAAGAGCTCCTTGATAAACTCAGCAAAGATGCTGAAGAGCATGGTTTCAAAGTTAACACAGGCAGCTCCGGAATATACTTTCTGCCTATAATAGAAGGTAGAACCATCAGCGAAGAAGAATTCAGCAGTTTGGATGAGGAAACAAAAGATAAGATAAACCAAAAAACAAATGTACTTCAACAGGAAACACTTGATATAATAAGGAAGTTGAAAAACAACGACAAGGAAACAGAAAAGAAAGTGTCGGAATGGGAAAATAAAATAGCTTTACTGGCACTGGGCGTGCATATAGATGATTTAAAGGAAAAATATAAAAAATTTGAATTAATACGAAAGTATCTTGAAGAGGTACAGAAGGACATTCTTGATAATCTGGACGACTACAAGGAAGAAGAAGTTTCTGAGGAACAACAGCAGTTGGTTATCCCATGGATGCAAAAACCGGAAACCGCCATTGCCAAATATAAGGTAAATGTACTGGTTGACAATAGCAGTCTAAAGGGAGCTCCCGTAATTTTAGATTCCAATCCTACATATTCCAACCTTATAGGAAAAATAGAATATGAAAATGAATTTGGCTCTGTATCAACGGATTATACCAAAATAAAGCCCGGATTATTTCATGTTGCAAATGGCGGATATCTCATATTACAAGCGAAGGATGTCCTTAGCAATCCGCAGGCATATGAGGCTATAAACAGGGTACTGAAAACAAAGAAAATAATAATAGAGAACATGAAGGATCAAACCGGTGTAGTGGCAGTTACTGCAATCAAACCCCAGCCCATACCTGTAGATCTGAAGGTAATACTGGTTGGAAGTACTTCCATATATGAATTGCTGTATGAGTACGAGGAAGATTTCAGAAAGCTCTTTAAAGTCAAGGTAGACTTTGATGAGGAAATGGAAAGAAATGATGAAAACATATTAAAGCTGGCCCAATTCATAAGCGGTTTCTGCAAGAAAGAAAATACACTTCATTTTGATAAATCAGGTGTTGCAAAGGTAATTGAATACACTTCATGTCTGGTAGAGGATAAAAACAAGCTGTCTACAAGATTCAATGAAATAGTTGAAATACTTTGCGAAGCATGTATGTGGGCAGAGGATGAGGGTGCAAAGCTAGTAAAAGCCAAGCATGTTCAGCAGGCTATTTCTGAAAAAGCTTACAGATGTGACCGCTTGGATAAAAAGCTATTGGAAATGCTCAATGAGGGAACAATAATGGTAGATACCGAAGGTAGTGAAATTGGTCAAATCAATGGACTAACGGTTATGGATATGGGAGACTACTCCTTTGGAAAGCCTTCCAGAATAACAGCATCCACCTATATTGGAGAAAGTGGAATAGTCAACGTAGAAAGGGAAGTTGATTTAAGCGGAACATCTCATAGTAAAGGTGTGCTGATACTTAGCGGTTATATAGGGCAGAAATATGCACAGGAGTTTCCTCTTTCGCTTTCGGCAAGCCTTTGCTTTGAACAAATGTATGGAGGGGTTGACGGAGACAGTGCATCAAGTGCTGAATTGTACGCAATCTTATCCAGCTTGGCGGAAGTACCGATAAAGCAGTCAATAGCAGTAACAGGGTCTGTTAACCAAAAAGGTGAAATACAGCCTGTAGGCGGTGTAGGATATAAAATTGAAGGATTTTTTGAACTTTGTAAACTGAGAGGCTTGACAGGTGAGCATGGAGTAATTATACCATGTCAAAACGTAAAAAACCTTGTACTAAAGGATGAAGTAATAGATGCCGTAAAGAAAAAACTATTTCATATATACCCTGTTGAAACCATTAATCAGGGTATAGAGATATTGACAGGTAAAAAAGCAGGTGAAAAAGGGAAGAATGGAGAATACAAGAGCGATACCATAAATTATCTGGTAAATGAAAAGTTAAAAAGATTTGCCGCAACAGTATCATCAGGAGGAAAACGGAAAAAATAAAGAGATAAATATAATTCAGACATATTTTAATTCCTCACGTAACTATTGTATATAGTCTTTGGTGAAAGATAAAATAAACCTGAAAGATGATATTCGATAAGGGGGTGAATCAACTCTTGGCACTTACGGATGCAGAGCTGGTGTCTCAGTGCGTGAATGGCGATAGCAGTGCGTTTGAGGAAATAGTTACCAGGTACAAGAAGCTGGTCTACAGCGTTGTATATAAAATGATATCGGATAAGGAAGAGGTACATGACGTATGTCAGGAGGTTTTTATAAGACTTTACCGTTCCCTTGATAAATACAATCCGGAGTTTAAAATGTCTACATGGATTGTAAAAATCACCTCCAATTTATGTCTGGATACCCTTAGAAAGAAAAAACAGGACACTGTTACGCTGGATGATG
>JAEZIU010000123.1 GCA_023436485.1 Bacillota bacterium
TTTTTTATCAGGTTCGGTAGAAATAGCGATTAATACGTTTCCACTCAATGTAAGCTTACTATTTTTTATCGAATTTGAAATAAATCTTAGTAATTCAACACCTAATTTGCTATTACTAATTTCTCTAGGTGTAAAGCGCTTTAGTAAATCTATTATACAATCAGTAACATGATCGGATTTGCTACTTCTTAGGTATTTAGAAATTTGATTTAGTGCACCTATTGTACCTATTTTACCTAATGTTTTAATACAAGATATACATTCAATTTCATTATATCCATCCTTATATTTTAAAAAAGGAACAGCAAGCTCCCTAGTTGATGCAAGCGCCTTCCTCAAAGTATTGTTTTGTGGGGGTATTAGAGATTTTATTCTCAACTTAACTTTTTCTCTAACTTCCGGTGATATCATAACAGCTGTTTCCAAGCATGACATAGCAAGTAAATCAAAATAATATCCCATTCCATTATTTTGACTTTTATCTAGTAATCCAGTAATAAGTTTATCTGCTTGATTCTGATTTGCAAAACCAGCTGATAATATTATCGTTTCTTGCCACTGGTCATCGTTAGAGTACTTAAGAAGTAGACCCCAATCGTCCTCGTCTCTAATTGCCCTGGCCGCCATATATTCCTGAAAAGTCCTGTGAATAAAATCAATGTTACCATAACTAGGTTCCCTTACAATACCGCTTCTTTCAATAAACCCAGATAAAATTTCTTGCGTTGATAAAACTGATATGCTATTTCCCATATTTTGAATTAGTGAATCCACACGGATATTGGCTTTGGGCAGGGTAATATAAGAATCTCCGTTTTTCATCATCCAATAGGCTAAATTTTCTAATATTTTATATTTTTGCCTTAAGCTCAGCTTTGAAAAAGCATCATTAGTTATATCCCTTTCTTTATCTCTACTCTCTAGTAACATTGAACAACATGCCTCGTATAAAGTTACTTTTTCTGATGGAAGTTGCATGTTTTTTTCATAATGAAGTGCACAAATCATTGCACATAGGAGGGGGTTTTTTGATAGTTTCATCAGTGGTTCATTGTTTCTTAACTTAAATAATAGCCTACTTATTAGAAGCGTAATAAGCTCTTTTGATGCTCTATCCTTTGATATTATGATATCAGTAAGTTCTTCATTTTGTATGTCGTTTTCACGGATTACGGAATAATGCCAATACTTTACAAACTTTTCGATACAGGTCATAGACATTGGAGAAATAAAATATTTTGCAAATCCAAGATTGTCTGTAATATCTCTCCATTCTTTTGCACCAGGTCGTGATGTAATAATTATTCTTAAGTTATATGAACTTTGGATATTCTCTATCCACTCGATAATATTGTTACGCTTGTTTTTAGGAACTTCATCAAGTCCGTCAATAAGTAAGATTGCTCTACCGCTCTCCATAACTTTATTTATCCAATTTACCGGTTCTTTATTACTTATTTCTCTTGCAGTATATTTTATAAAATCTTTTGGTGCTGGGGGGTCATTATTAAATCTTCTTAATTGAACTAGGAACGGAATTGTATTTTTAAAATTAGGAATATGATTTTGTATATTTTTATCTGCAATATTAATTGCTAACCATTGTAATAACGTTGATTTCCCACATCCAGCTTCTCCCAGAATCATTGTTTTATTTGCATCTTTAAATGCCTCAGCTACGGGTAAACATGATTCACCATGCTCATCATCTTCTGAAACATCTAAAGATACATATGCAACAGAAAGAGAGTATCTCTTGCACTTGTTCACATCTTCACCAAATAAAGTGAGTTTGTCATATTTTCTTATTATGTACATTCGATAATCCTTTTCAAAATCACTATATATACTCTCACTACTTCGCTTTTGAATTTCATCTGATATATTACTTAACTTATCTAGAATTTGATAGACGGGTTTTGATAACTCATCAAATCTGTTCAAAATCTCTGTGAAACTCCTTTTATTAAAATCAGGCAATTTTGCATTAATATCAATAATATACTGAGAAGCCAAATCTAATGTTCTATTAAATAATGACAATTCATCACCAGATAAATCTCTTTGAATTTTTGTACTTTGCTTTAAAATATGTTTATATAATTTTTCTGGGTCATAATTATATTCAACTAGTAAATCAAAATTGATGTTAGCTGTACGGATTGCATCAGCAGCTTGATTTGCTATAAGTTCACGAGTATTTTCTTTAATTTGACTATATGATTCATATAATGGAATTAACGTAATACTAACTTTATCGGATATCTCTTCAAATTCGCGAACACCTTTTTTAAGGGCAAAGTGATTTTCTGTTTTTGTTTTAAAAATATCTAGGATGCTTTTACTAGCATCTACAGCAACAGGATTATCTTTTAGCCATACACCAAGAATAGATTTAATAATTGATGTTCCTAAAGTTAAACTAATGGTTTCTATAAGTGCCAATATACTATCCCTCTCATTAATATTTGCAATATTGTATAAACTTTCCATTATATTTATAATTCTACTTCCACATCAACTCTATTTTACCATAATACAACAAATTTTGAAATGCATATAACTTTTAATTACTCATTAAGCAAAAAGACCTTAAATGAAAAAGTAAAATCCAGTTGTGCAAGACTAAATTCAGTATCCCTTTTAAAGCGGAATTTACTCGTGCACATTAATTGAATAAAAGATATAATAATTTTCATGGTTCTCTGACTGTGCAGAAAGAGGTCTCCGTGAAAGCTAAACAAAAGCATTTAACATTAAGTGATCGAATATTAATTGAACAAGGATTGAATGAAGGCAAATCCTTTAAAGCTATTGCCCCCTCAATGGGGAAGGATCTTACTACTGTTTCTAAGGAAGTAAAAAAAAATCGGGCTGTTAAGTACCATAAGGATAAGACTAAAAAGCCTTATTGTGCCAACGAGAAGACATGCTTGATTCATGGTCTATGCAGCCAGCAGTGATGTTTTAAATTCTGCAAAAATTGTAAACTGTGCCGAGATCTATGTCCA
>JAEZIU010000133.1 GCA_023436485.1 Bacillota bacterium
TTTCCCCTGCCATTCCTCCCTGTAAAGCCCAGCTTCCAATCAGTATCTATCTGGAAGCTTACATTTTCAAATATATTATCATAACTGCCATCATAAGCAAAAGTCAGATTAGTAACGTTAATTAAAGACATAAAAAATCCTCCTGTACAAAAAAATATAAGCTGCAAGAAAGTTAATTTCTGCAGCTCATAAAAATACAGCAAGGCCCGGTCTACAAAGAGACAGGGACAAAGTACATCCGAATGAGTCAAAAGAAAAAGTAGCTTTCTTGCATCAACATAACAAAACAAGGGATTACTCCCATAAATAATATTGCTTGGTTATGTTTCTAAAAATCTGCAAGAAATTAGTACTTCATCTTTTCAACTCCAATCATTAATTTGTAAATAATATACCATACAGAAAGTCATAATTCAATCAGGATATTCTGCCTTAATGCAGAAATTTATCCGTAAAATCCTTAACTTTTGAAGCATAACCTTCGGGGTCTACAGTCAGTGCTGCTCCATGACCCGCACCGGGAACAATAAAAAGTTTTTTTTCACTGCTACATGCCTCAAACAATTCGTTTACCATACTGGTAGGAACGAATTCATCATTACCCCCGTGAATAAAAAGTGTAGGTGTTTTACTCTTTTTAACCTGTTTAAGAGCAGAAGCCTCACCAAATGTAAATCCTGCCTTTACTTTGGTTATAAGGCTTGTGGCATTAAGGAGGGGAAATGAAGGAAGATGATACATTCTCATCATTTGATATGAGAGTTCATCTTTCACAGACGTATAAGCACAGTCGGAAACAATAGCCTTTACATTGGAGGGAAGGCTTTCACCACTGGTCATAAGAACCGTTGCACCTCCCATTGAAACTCCATGAAGAACTATTTGAACGTCAGTTCCTGTTTTTTTAATAACGTAATCAATCCATTTTAAATAATCCTTCCTGTCAACCCAGCCAAACCCTATATAATTGCCTTGACTGCTTCCATGTCCTCTGCTGTCAGGCATAAGTACGTTGTAACCCATCATATGATACAGTTTGGCATATAACCCCATCCAAAGTCCTTGTGAGGAATAACCGTGAGACAGTATTACAGTTTTCATTGAAGGAGATTCGGCACCAATATAATAACCCTTTAACTTCAAACCGTCATAGGACATAATATCAACCATTTCATAGGACTGTCTGCTCAACCAATCCGGATCATCTATTAATTCGGATGAGCTTTTTTGAAGTGTAATCTCAGCGTTTACAACAACTGACTTTTTGAGGGCTGCATCCTGAGCAAGAAATGTCTTCTTTGTACGGGCAACAGAGATGTCATAAAAATAAAAACCCGCAACCAAAACTACAATAAACGCTATCAATGTAAGTACAAAGCATGCTTTTACAAAATTCTTCATAAACATCTCCCACTAAATCCCAACCAATATCAGATAAATTTATTTTAAAGTGATTAAAATTATGACTAGCAAATACTTCTGAAAGTAAAGAAAATATTTAAGTTTGCAGTATATATAAATTATACCTGAAAATGCCTCAACAGTGCAACAAACATACCTTTCCAGTTATATCAAAGGGATGTTGTGACTATATTGACAATATGTTCTTTAGAAGTTATAATAAGCAAGAAGTCAATGAGTGGCTAGTCAATAAAATTATCGGAAGTGATTAAGTGAAAGAAAACAAGAGACAGCAACAAAAAAATTCAACAAGAAAAAAGATTATTGAAGCAGCAGCCAGACAGTTTGCCATAAACGGTCTTATAACCACACGTACCGCAGACGTTGCGGGAGAAGCAGGTGTATCCCACGGAACAATATTTGCACACTTCCATACTCAGGAAGAGCTTTTGACCGGGGTTATTGAGGACGTAGGGGAGAAAATTAACACACGACTCCACGAGACTGCCGGTGGCCAAAAGGGTTTTAATCTTGCTCTTAAAGCTCATATAGATGTATTAACAGAATTTGAGCCCTTTTATACAAGATTGGTAATAGAAAACAGATTGCTACCGAAAGAGGCCAGAGATACATTTTTAATGCTACAGTCAACTGTATCCTTTCACCTTTATCAGGCGATTCAAAAGGAAGTTGAGGCAGGAGTTATGAAAAAACTTCCTGAAGATATGGTTTTCAATGGGTGGATCGGGCTTGTACACTACTATATTGCCAACAGTGACCTTTTTGCACCTGAGGGTTCGGTTTTAAGAGCTTACGGTGAAAAACTGATTGAATTCTATATTAATATGGTAAAAAAATAAACAATAAAAGAGAGGATGATTTAAAATGAAAAAATGTATAGCTTGTGGAATGCCTATGAAAGAAGTTTCCGATTACGCGTCAGGTGATGAGTCAAAAGAGTATTGCAAATTTTGTGCACGCCCCGACGGCACCATGCAGTCTTACGAAGAAAAATTGGATTCCTTGGCAAATTTTATTATCAAAACACAGGGATTAGACAAGAAGGCTGCCGTTTCTGCGGCAGAGGCAATGATGAAAAAATTACCTGCATGGCAAAACATGTAGTTTATTTAAAATATTCATATTTTTTTCATACTTATTTAACTTTGTACCGATATAATATAAGTGGACACAATTTTGTCTAACAGTGTACGGAAGGTATAGGTAACTAGCCTATCGAATACAAAGGAGAGTCAAATAAGAATGATAATGAAAAAAACCGCAACTATCAGCTCCTTAAACGGTCTGGAGCAATTATTTACGGGAGAAGATAGTGACAGTCTTAAAAAAACCTTTTTTGAGATGCAGCATTTGTATCAATCAGCGATACGTGAGGTAAGTACAAAATTAGAAATTTTGGATGATGAGTTTCAGGTTATACATAAAAGAAACCCTATACATCATATGCAAAGCCGTATTAAATCCGTAAAAAGTATCTTTGAAAAGTTAAGCAGAAGAGATAACGATATAAGTCTTGAATCAGCTAAAACAAACCTTCATGATATAGCCGGAATCAGGGTAGTATGTTATTACATTGATGATATATATATGATAGCGAAAATGCTTACGCAGCAGGACGACATTGTTCTGTTGCGTATAACAGACTATATACAGAACCCCAAAGAGAATGGCTACCGAAGCTTGCATCTGGTTGTGTCGGTACCCGTTTTCTTCTCAGACAGGAAGGAAGTAGTACCTGTAGAGATACAGATAAGAACCATGGCAATGGATTTCTGGGCCAGTCTTGAGCATCAGCTGCGATACAAAACCAATGATACCGTACCCCTTTCTGTTGCAAAAGAGCTTCAGGAATGTGCAGATACTATAGCAAAGACTGATCTTAAAATGCAAAGCATTTATAAATCAATAGAAGAAATAAATAAGGGTGATTTATAGAATTTAATAAATTATTAGAAGTAGGGAGCAGCTCCTTCGCGGGGCTGCTTTTTATTATGAAAACCAATTGGAATAAAATTCCGTACGTTAACCTATAGTGTTACCATAAATTTTAGAAAAGATGATTAATTCGGTAATTTAAGACAAAAAAT
The DNA here is from genome assembly GCA_023436485.1 of Bacillota bacterium. Lineage (GTDB taxonomy): Bacteria > Bacillota > Clostridia > Acetivibrionales > DSM-1351 > Ruminiclostridium. The sequence continues at coordinate 3,510 of JAEZIU010000133.1, forward strand.
AAACTGACATATTCATAAGATTTGTTAATAAACGACTAAAGTACTTGATAAAATACATTTGGTGAAGTATGATAGAGTTGTAAAAATCAAAGAGTATTCTGATATTTTTGTCCGTAAATGAATACTTTGATATTGTTCCACAGGTAATATTATGTAACTATGGTACTAGAGGCACTTAAAATCGTTGTAATGCAAGTTTAAATTGTGGAGGTAAGCATATGAAAATGAATGATATCGTTAAGAAAATCAGATCATTTCTTTCTTCGGCTATATCGGCTATGACATCAACTGTAAAGAAATTACTTAAAAAAAGACCGGTAGCCAATATGAGTAAAACTGGGGGGAATGTAGGTTTAAGGACTTCCGGGAAGTCAGTCTTTTTGAGACGATTCAAGATAAAGAATAGATTGATAATGTCATTCAATCTACTTCTGGTAATTATGCTCTTGGTCACAGGTATATTCTCTTATACGAGTTCTACAAATACAATTGACCATAATGTAAAGACATATTCTTTAGAAACAATTAAACAGACAGGGGTAGTACTAAACAGCCAAATAAAAAGTATGGAAAGTTACATAAATGATGTTGGTATGAGCACAGCAGTGCAAAATTTACTTAACAACTATAATTCAGGGGAACTATTCGATAAGGTAACGAAAGATAAAGAATTAGGGACAATTCTTGGGAATAAGTTTACGCTTATACCAGATGTTATAAACTGTACTTTTATATATGGTGATAATTTTTCGAAATCACAGGTATATTCAAGTAACAATCTTGGAGTAAACGAAGAAAAAGCAATAAAACAGGCGGAAACCAAGCTGAAGTGGGCTGACATTGAAGTTAATGACAATTCAAAAGTCACCACATACATGGGAATTGTAGGCAATATAAAATCAACAGCTTTTGGCAAAGAGATTGCAAAGATGGTTGTTATACCTAAAATAAATTTCCTTGCAAACAGCTATAAAGATATGGATACCGGAAAAGATGACAAGGGTAAGGGTTTTCCGATTTTAATAGTAGATTCAAAGGGTAAAATCATATCCTCAAGGATGGAAGACAAATATCCTGTAAATAATTCAAATGATGACTCAAAAAAACTGGCTACTAACATCACCAAGGCCATAAAGGGTGATACAAAGTCAGGACATATTGATTTGAAGGTTGGCGGAAGTAACAGTTTGATTACATATACCCAATTAGGAAATAAAGACTGGTATCTTGCGTCAGTTGTACCTTATTCATATTTAAACAAAGAAGCAAACAGCCTTAGAACTAAGACGATTATTATCGGAATTATATGTTTTCTGATAGCTATATTCCTTTGTATTGTAATAGCAAAAAGTGTTTCAACACCATTGGAAAAGCTGACAGCTGCAATGAAAAGAGCAAAAGACGGCGATTTAACAGGTACTATTAATGATAATGGGAATGATGAGATTTCAGATGTATGTAACAATTTTAATGAAATGATAACTAATATAAACAAGCTGGTAGCAAGTGTAAGAAGTTCTTCGCAGGGTGTGCTTAATTCTGCACAAAAGATAGCAACTGCATCTGATGCAGCTTATAGTTCTTCGGAACAGGTTGCTCTTACAATAGAGCAGATTGCAAAGGGTTCTACAGATCAGGCAGAAGAGATAAACGAAAGCGTAAGCCATATGGACAAACTATCCCAAGGTATTGTATATGTTGAGGAGGATGTGTCCAAGGTTACATCCATTGCACATAAAATCAGCGGGTTAAACAAAACAGCAGCGGATACTATTCAGGAGCTGAACACTAAGTCAAGTCAGGTAAGCAATACTACAGCTAAAGTTTCTCAAAATATTAATGATTTAAGTTCCAGCATGAAGGAAATACAAAAGATATTAAAAATGATGGTGAATATTTCTGAACAGACAAACCTGTTGTCACTTAATGCTTCTATTGAAGCAGCACGTGCAGGTGAAGCCGGTAAGGGCTTTGCGGTTGTTGCAAACGAAGTAAAAAAGCTTGCTGACCAGTCAAAAGAATTTACAGGCAGTATCAACAGTATAATAGCTAAGATTGAACAGAAAACCAATGATACAGTACAGGAAGTTCTTAAATCAAATGAGGTTGTAACTGAGCAGTTAAGTTCGGTAAATAATACTAAGGAATTGTTCAAAACTGTATTCAGTGCTATGGATGAGGTTACTAAAAATATCGAAAGAACTGGAAAATCAGTTGAGAATATAATGGTTTCAAAAGAAAAGGTAATGGAATCCATGGAGAACATTTCGGCTGTGGCGGAAGAATCAGCGGCTACTACAGAAGAAATCTCAGCCAGCACTCAAGAGCAGATGGCATCGGCAGAGGATTTATCAAACCATGCGAAAACTCTTAATGACCTGTCGTCTGATTTAAGAAGCCAGATTTCCAAATTTAAAACAGAGTAACTCAAAGCTTATAAACTTAAAGGGCCAATCACACCGGTGATTGGCCCTTTATTAATTATTAATGTGAGGATTAAAATAAATTTCTTATTACCGTACTTGTTTCAACGAAGATAAATGTATAATATTATTAAGTTTAGAAGACATATCATAAAGTGTTTCAGCAATAGATTGAATTTCTTCTAAGGTTGCGTTTTCTTCCTCTGAAACTGCCGCTACCTCCTGTGATGCCTTGGAAATGGCATCAGAAGCTTCTTTGGTTTGGCTGCTCAGCTAAGTTTTCACAATATCATATTAATATAATAAAATAAGATAAAAATACAAAAACTACTATTATACTTAAAAAATAACAAGGAGCTTATATAATGAAGAATATAAAAATATATGTAATATCCCTAGCCGTTTCTATAGCGTTAGGATATGTGGTTGCCAATCGTGTTGGCATAAATCATAATTTTACACCTCAAACAGATAAAGAGGTTCACACGGTTAGCAGTACTCCGCTTAAAGACCTTACTGTGTGTATTGATCCGGGACATGGTAAAACCTCAAGAACAAATAAGGAATCTGAGCCTATAGCTCCAGGCGTTGAAATTCAAAAAGCAGCAATTGCAAGTGGCACACAGGGAGTTGCTACAGGAATATCGGAAGCAAGCCTAAATCTTACGGTAGCAAAAAAACTTAGAGAATCATTAAAACAAAACGGTGCAAAAGTAATCATGGTCAGGGAAACTGAGGAGTGCGGACTCACAAATGTAGAACGGGCAAAATTCTGGAATTCCTCTAAAGTGGACCTTACCATACGTATTCATGGGAACGGCTTAAATGACAGCAGTGTATCCGGAGTACTGATGATGGTACCAGGGAATAAGTATATAAAGGATACAGAAGTTCTGAAAGATAGTAGAAAAGCAGGGGAACTTGTTCTGGCAGGTGTAATAGAACACACAAAAGCGAAATCAAGGGGAATCCAAGAGACATCCGAATTGACAGGGTTTAACTGGTCGAGGGTACCTGTAATTCTCCTGGAAATGGGATTTATGACTAACCCGGAGGAAGATACTCGACTTAATACAGATGAATATCAGAGCAAAATGGTAGCAGGTATTACAGAGGGACTTATTAATTATGTAAAGGAAAAATAACGGGCATATTTTTTTGTTTTACAAATATTATATAATTTTGTACAATTATACTTACGGGGAATTTTTAATTCCGGCTGCAAAAGGAGTGAAGATATGTATTATACCGATGGGTCAAATGCAAAAGATTTTATTGAGAATGATATAGGGCTTCTTAAAAATGAATATGAGGAATATTATAATACTCTTATACAGGCTGAACTCAGCCCTATCAATATATTATTATGTTCCTCTCTTACAAATGAAAAGCATAGTGCATTTGAAAAAATTTTATTAATATATGAAGATAAAATTGTAGTTTTAAAAAAGGTAAACGGCAGCATATCTAAATATAACATTGAATATAACGATATCAATTACATAGTTATAGAAGGACTTCCCAAGCCTGTATGCTTGAATATATACTATAAGGAAGAAGGTAGGGAAAAGATATTCTTCGATCCTTTTGCAGAACAAGCTATGAAAAGTTTGGTAATGGAACTGCGGAAGCTTATTATTCAAGACGGCGGCTTGAATGAGACAGTTAAATTGTTTGAGCACAATAGCGACGAATCGGAATATATAGGTAAAGCCTTGATTAGCGAAGCATTATTGAAAAATCAGATATCTGTCTGCGAGCTTTATCAAAGGAGAGTCTATGACAGGTATTGGTCTATATTCAGGAAAATTATTACTCAAACACACTATTCTATTATAAGTAATAATGAGATGGTAGTTTTCAAGGAAAAGTATGAACCGATGGACGATAAGGATATATGCGGAGATTTGATCTTTATACCTTTAAATTCTGTAAAAAACGTATCCATAGAATCTACCGAAAAGGGAATGGTACTGAAATATATGTTTTGCTGTAAGAAAACCTTTGAGTTATTTTACCAAAATGAGAAAACGAACGAACTTCTCAAGGCAATGTCATTTATAAATGGAGTAATTCAAGCTTGACCGCATTAAAAAGTTAAAATACAATCAGTTTAACAATTTTAAATATACATTTGCGAGGTGCGAAATGGGGTTCAAATCTGAAATAATACAAAATGTTATTAATGATTTTGAGGTTGACGCAGAGGGTATGCTGCGTATAGCAACACTGTTTAAGGAAACCATGGAAAAAAGCCTGAATGGTGAAAAAACCTGTCTTAAAATGCTTCCTTCATACATTGGAAAGCCTACAGGAAAAGAACACGGTACTTTTATGACCATAGACATGGGTGGTACTAATTTTAGATGTACAAAGTATAAAATCAGTAATGGGAATTTTGAAAAAGTTTCTGAAATAAAAGAGAAGCTTATAAATAAGGAAAAAAATTATGACCTTACAAAGTCAGATTCCGATGAAAAACAGCTTTTTGGTTTTATGGCTGAATGCATGGCAAAGTTAGTTGAGCCGGGAGAAACTTTGTATCTTGGAAACACATTCTCGTTTCCATGCAGGCAGGAAGGAATAAATGATTCTTACCTTATTCAGTGGACCAAAGAAATAACAACCTCCGGAGTTGAGGGGCAGAATATAAATAAGCTGCTTGAACATGCTTTGAAGGAAAAAAACATAAATGTAAAGCCTGTTGCCATACTGAACGATACAGTAGGAACTTTGCTGGTTGCCATGTACAGCTATCAGAGTGCGGATATAGGCTCTATAATGGGTACAGGACATAACACTTGTTATCTGGAGAACAACCATCCTCTAAATGGCCAAAGGATGATTGTAAACATTGAATCCGGTAATTACAATGTTGGACTTCCTGTAACCAAGTACGATGAGAGAATAGATAAAAACAGTCAGATACCTGGAGCACAGCTACTTGAAAAAATGGTTTCAGGTTACTATATGGGAAGCCTTTTAAAAGAGGTTTGCCAGGATTTATATAAAAATAAAGCTATATTTACATCAGAAGATGTTGATGTAGATGCTTTTTTCAGTCAGAACTTTAACGCATTAATGGTTGAGAATTTTATTTTGTATCCATCCAATACCAGAGAACAATATAATTGTACACTGGAAGATGCTGATATAATAAAAAAGATATCAGAAGCTATACTGAAAAGAACAGTCAGGCTTGTAGCGGTGTCACACATGGGAATACTTTTCCATCAGGAAAACAACGGTACTTCTGTAAATAATAAGCATGTAATTGCAATAGACGGGACTATATATGAAAAAATGCCTAAAGCCCCGAAGCTTATGGAAGAGGCATTCAAAGACGCACTTGGTGATGACGCATCCAATATTGAAATAAGACTGGTAAAGGATGGATCAGGTTTAGGTGCTGCAATAGCTGCTGCATTTGCAGTAACACAATAATTGATAATTTTAAGCTTGATATAGCTGCTACAAAGCCAAAAAGAAAACAGGTTTTGTGGCAGCTATTTTTTGTACACAATAGTAGTATTGACTTAAAGTTTACTTTAAGGTGTAAAATTCAGTTATTGTTTTAATACATCAGGAGGATGATACTATGAAAAGAATTAGCGTTGGAAACGGAGCAGTAAATGCATCCGAAATATCTTTAGGCTGTATGAGAATGAGCGAGATGTCTAAAAATGATGCAGCTAACCTTATTAATACTGCTTTGGAAGAGGGAATAGATTTTTTTGATCATGCAGATATTTACGGCGGTGGAAAATCAGAAGAAGTGTTCGCACAGGCAGTTGATATGTGTCCAAGTATAAGGGAGAAGTTTATAATTCAGACGAAATGCGGAATAAGGCAAGGGTATTTTGATTTCTCCAAAGAGCATATTTTAGAAGCTGTTGACGGTAGTCTTAAACGTTTAAAAACCGAGTATATAGATGTTCTGCTGTTGCACCGTCCGGATGCACTTGTTGAACCGGAAGAAGTAGCTGAGGCCTTTTCAATTCTTCAAAGTAACGGAAAGGTAAGAAATTTTGGAGTAAGTAATCAGAACCCAATGCAGATTGAGCTGCTAAAAAAATATATTAATCAGAAATTAATTATCAATCAGTTACAGCTCAGTATTACAAATACAGGAATGATAGATGCAGGAATTAATGTAAACATGAAAGTGGAAGGCTCCATTGACAGAGACGGAAGTATATTGGACTATTGCAGGCTAAATGACATTACTATCCAGCCTTGGTCACCTTTCCAGTACGGTTTTTTCGAGGGAGTATTCCTCAATAATAACAAATTCCCTGAATTGAATAAAAAAATTGATGAACTGGCACAAGAAAAAGGTGTTGCAAATACAGCAATAGCTATTGCATGGCTTTTGAGACACCCTGCTAAAATGCAGCCGATTGTAGGTACAACCAATGTATCCCGTCTCAAGGATATTTGCAAAGCATCAACAATCCAGCTTACAAGGCAGGAATGGTATGAGATATATCTGGCAGCAGGAAACAAACTCCCGTAATATATAATTGGTAGATATGAAAGGGGCTATTGCAAACAGAAAGTTCTTTGATTTACACCGTTACGCCCGTATTAAATTATATCAATGATTGCTTCCAAGATATTTGCAAGAGTTTCTAGCGGCTCATCTTAGGATATTTTACCGTCGCTCACATTCATCATCCATGATTCATTGTTCGCTAAAACCTACATCGTGATATGTTGTCCGGTAAAATATCCAAGTTCAACCACAAACATCTGCAAATATCTTTAACCAAGCTTCCATTGATATAATTTATACTCTAAGTACAGGTTAAAAAAGATAAAAACTAATTTTGCGATAACCCCTTTTACAGCTTAATTCTGCCGTCTTCAATCATTTTTGCAAAAAGTTCTTTATTGTATAAAACACTGGAGTCAGATGGCCTGTACTCTGCAGCAGTTTCATTATGATTATAGGCCTTTTGCATATCGTCTATATTGTAGTAGCAAACGCATAGCTGTAAGTGCGGATACCATGTGTAATACGCCATATATATAAAGCTCCACCTTTCAGGGTCAGGAACTTGTTGCGTAGCGAGCTCATACCAGAAAATAGCTGTTTTATATTGGCGTTTGCGGTGAAAATTATACCCTATACGGCAACAAGCCTCTGCCCTTGGAGGTGCAAATTGAAATGATTGAAATAAGGCTGACAGCTCATTATCTTTATCATTGAGACAACGATAGCAGTCTCCTTTAAAAATACATGCAAATATTTTGTCCTCAACCCAGCCCTCTTTTAAAGAGAGGTTTTGGTTATAACTGTCGATAGCTTCCTGATAACGACCGTTTTCTCTTAATTCATTCCCATAATAAAAGTAGTCTCTGGCACTAAAGGCATCCCCGCGTTGCTTCTTTGTTTCAAATATGGATACGGTACGTCCTACTGAATGACGTAGTTTTTTGTGGGTTATAGCTACTTCTGAATTAATAATTTTACCGCTGACTTCTATATAGTTATGGCAATCTCCATACCAGCGAAAATTTTTCTCTCTTTTAACAAGACGGTTACGTCTATATCTTAAAGTAACATTACCAAATTCATCTGTTCCGGCATCATAATACATTGATACAGAGTCCACGGACGGGTCAAGAGTTTCCTTCAATTCTTTGAATTTTACCTGATCAGCCTCTAATATTACATCATCTGCATCAAGGTATAGGATATAGTCCTTTGTAGCAAATTTATATGATTCATTACGCGCATCTGCAAAGCTGTTAGTCCAAGGGAAATCGAAAATTCGGTGGGTGTATCTTGAGGCTATTTCCTTTGTCTTGTCGGTTGAGCCTGTATCAACAATGTTAATCTCATCCACTATATCCTTTACTGTATCAAGACAGCGGGCAAGTGTTTCTTCCTCATTTTTTACAATCATACACAGACTGATGGTAATCATTTATTTATCCTTTCATTTATATTATGTAGGGATGGCAGGATACTATAAAGTACCCTGCCATATTTTTTATTGCTATTGATTTACGGGAATACGAGTGCATTAATGTCTCTGTTATTTGCAATTGCTGTTGCAAGATTTGTTGCATTTGTAACAAATACACGCAGTGAATAAGATACTGTTCCCGTAACAGGTGGAGTATCAACCTGAGTACTTGCAATCGGGAACCGCTGTGGTGCAGTTTGTGTTTGCGATCTCAGGAATATTCTGGTATCAATTAGAGTAGCATTTCTGTAAAGTCTCAATTCTAAGTTGAAAACCCAGTTAGGAGCTGATGGATCAGCTTCAATAGATAGTGAATAATCAATTTTTACATTATTTCCTGCGGTAACCGGAACAGATAATGACACCACTGTAATCTCAGTTCCTACAGGTAATATCGGAATTGCTCCGGGTATCTCATTAAAGAACAGTGCACCTGCACCCGCAGCACCTGTAGCACCCGTTGCGCCTGTAGCACCTGTAGCTCCTCTTGCACCCGCAGCGCCTGTGGCACCTGTGGCACCTGTGGCACCTGTAGCACCGGTAGCTCCTCTTGCACCCGCAGCACCCGCAGCGCCTGTGGCACCTGTAGCACCGGTAGCA
>JAEZIU010000306.1 GCA_023436485.1 Bacillota bacterium
GCATAAACCATATGAATTATCAGGTGGTCAATGTCAGAGAGTCGCTATTGCCCGAGCATTAGTTACAAAACCGCAAATTGTTTTGGCTGATGAGCCAACTGCTAATCTTGATAAAGGAACTGGTACAGAAATTGTTGATATAATGCAAAAGATAAATAAAGATGAAGGTACTGCATTTATCTTTTCTACTCATGATAATAAAATTGTTGATCGAGCATCAAGAGTTTGCTTTATGGAGGATGGATTAATAAAACAGGAGGAATATAGATGATTACGATAAAATTAGCATTTAAGGATATTTTACATGACAAAATGCGGGCGTTATCTCTATTTTTCTTCATTTTCGTAATAACAATTACCTTAGTTCTTAGTACAAATGTATTAGGAACAGTAGAAAGCAATATGCAAAACTCAATCAGAGATTGTTTTACAGGTGATGTTATTATTCGTTCCGGCGAGTCAACCAAGGCTGAGATCTATTCTTGGAATATTGATGCTGTTAATGAGGTAAAGATTAAAGCTGATGATGCAAAAAAACAGATTAATGTTTTAAATGATTTATACAGTGAAGGTGATGTATCTGGACGTATTAGATACAATGGAATGGTATCAATGCATTTAAAGTCTGAGATGGCTATGTTTATTGGCCTCGATGCAAATTATAATGCTTACAAGGAATCATTACAATTAATAGAGGGCAATTACTTATCCTCCAATGAAGGTAATGGAATTCTTATGACTAAAGCAATTGCAGAGGCTTTAGGAGCTAAAGTAGGTGAAACTCTTGTTGTAGATGCCACTGCAGAAGATGGAAAAGTTATTTCAAAAGAATTAAAGGTAATTGGAATTGCAGAAATGAATTCGTTATCATTTTTTAATATTCCTATTATTTACTTGAATTTAGATGATGCAGAAAAATTATTTGGCTATGGCAAAGGTGAATTGACAGATATCGTTATTACACCAAACAAAGGTGGAAGTGCACAGACCCAAATTAATAAAATAAATGAGAAATTCAATAGTGAAGGTATTAATGAAAGTACATACAGTATACAAAAGGGAAGAGAATTAAGTGGATATATAATGGATTTTGTAACAATATTCAGTCTGATGTTCATTGCTTTAATTGTTATATTATTTATTATTATTGGTATCCTTGTAATCAATCTGATAGTCATGATAGGAATTCAAAGAAAAACAGACATCGGAGTAATGAAAGCCATAGGTTTTAGTAAAAGAAAAATAGCGGTCATATATTTTTGCGGAATTATGCTAGTATCAATTTTGGCATTGCTTTGCGCAACACTTGTAAGTTTTATTATCTTGAGCATTCTTTCGAATGTTGGTATTACAAATATAACAGGACTAATGAGAAATATTTTCGGCCAGAATTTCTATCCATCTATTAAGTTTGGTAATACATTTACTGTTTTAATTACTGCAGTAGTGGTATTGGGGATATTTTCATACGTACCATGTAGAAAAATTGCTAACTTAAATCCAGTAGATGCATTTAAAGAAAATTGAGGTGATATTTTATGTTAGAAATAATGAAAATAGCTTGGAAAAATGCTCAGAAAAATAAAAGAAAATCAATTTTTGTTTTTATAGCAGTACTTTTTAGTATATTAATTCTTCTAATATCCAGTGCATTAACAAATGGGATGGTCAGAACAATTAATCATAACTATTTGCAGGTGCAATCAGGACATATTGTAGCTATGTGGAAAGCCCATTATAATCTTAGTCCTTTTTTACCGGGTAAATTTTTAAATCCAAACACATCAAAATCATTTAGCTATGAAGAGGATGAAAAGAACATTTCAGCTGCAAAAATCCTAGATGATTTTTTGGCAAAAAACAGCGACAAAGTTGATTTCTCTGCGAAAATCATCAGGCGTTCGGTAAGCTACTCAGTTGGAAGCAATAGCTATGCTACTATTTTATATGGTGTAACAAAAGAAGATTCAGATAACCTGAATAAATCAAAAGCTGTAAATTTAGTAGATGGAAAATGGCCTGATAATTTAGGCGAGATAATGATAAGTGAAGATAGACTTCAAAAAGGTAATTTAAAACTTGGTGATTCTATAAAAATTGAATCTTTTGACATCTCAAATAAGCCTGTTTCACAAAGCTATACAATTGTAGGCGTCTATGGAGATGGAGCAGAGTATAATGGATATTTTGGATTTATGACAGATCAGAGTGCAAAAAAATTATTCAATATGCGCGACGATATGTATGATATGGTAAAAATATATCTTAAAGACATCGATGATTCAAAAGTATTATCAAAAGAATTAGATAAGGCTTTATTAGAAAAATCAGATGTACTACGTGCACAGGATTGGTATGATGCGGGTTTGTTTTTCACTAGTTTATCACCAACCTGCAAACTTATTTATCAATGGTTTGTAGTAGTACTATTGCTGATTATTTCTGTTGGATTAAAAGCCATCATTAGATTAAATATTGTTTCGTCCATGAAAGAATTTGGAATTATGAGAGCAATTGGTTTTAGCAAAAGGAAGTGTTTTGGAATTGTATTTTTAGAACTTTTCTATATTTGCTGTACGGCAGCGATTGTTGCAATAGGAGTTGCGTTAGTTATAGTAAATGTTGTGGCAAGTAATGGGATTTATATAGGGCCTAGTGTAATGACGAATGCATTTGGTGGAGAATACTTATATTTGATCTTAAATTCAACTGATTATTTATTTGCAAGTGTAGTTATTATTGTTTTTTCAATTCTATGTACACTGGGGCCTGCACTCAAACTATGCAGGCAAAAAATTATTTCTCTATTAAGGAAAGTTGCGATAGTTTAATTTATAAGGGCAGTGAACTGATTACAAATTAGGTGGTGGAGGATATGAGAAAGGAAAGTAAATGCAGTAACGAAATAGCAATTGTCGGAATATCATGTATGCTACCACAGGCGAATGAAGCGGATGAGCTTTGGGAAAACATTGTTGGAAAAAAAGATTGTATTGTAGAGATTAGCAAAGAAAAATGGAACGAATCAAATTTTTTTGACAGTAATATTGATTCGAAGAATAAAATAAGCAGTAAGTGGATTGGAGAGGTAAGTGCCTTAAAGGAATTTGATAATAAGTTCTTTAGCATCTCTCCGGCAGAAGCGGATAATATGGACCCTGACCAGAGAGCACTACTACAAGAGACGTGGAAGTGCATTGAAGATTCTGGGATTTCCTTGAAAACGTTAAGAGAAAAAAGAACGTCCGTTATAGTTGGGACAGCGGAAGTTGATACTTTTGAAAATCAACATATGCCCGGTAATGAGATAAATGAGTTTTCCGGAAAAGGTATGTTTTTATTCATGATTGCAAATCGCATATCCTGGTATTTTGGTTTTTCTGGCGAGAGTAAATTGGTAGAAACAGGATGTCCGTCAGGTATGTGTGCATTAAACGATAGTGTTAATTTACTTAAGCTGGGTAAAAGTGATTTTGCTATTGTAAGTGGTATTAATACCTTCAAAACTTCCCATATGTTAAAACTGATGTCAAAAAACGGCTTGTTTAGTCCCGATGGAAAATGCAAGACCTTTTCAGCTGATGCAAACGGAATCGTTGTAAGTGAAGGAGTAGTTTCACTTCTTTTGGCACCTTTATCCGTTGCAAAGGAAAATAACTGTCACATATACGGAATTATTGAAAATACAGCTGTTAACCATTCTGGAGAAACATTTTCAATTACTGCACCCAAATTATCTGCACAAAAAGACTTAATTCTTAATGCGTGGAACGGACTGAAGTTCTCCCCGGATACCATCAATTATATAGAAATACATGGTACTGGAACCAGCTTAGGTGATCCCATTGAAATTGAGGCATTAAAGCAGGCGTATGAAAAAGTCACTGATAAGAAGAATTTTTGTTGGATTGGTTCAGTTAAGCCCAATATTGGTCATTCACTGCCCGTATCCGGTCTTGCCGGAATAGTAAAAGTTTTAAAAATGTTTGAGTATGGGGTAATTCCCGGACAAATTAATATTTCAGAGATAAATCCTTTAATTAATATTGAGGATTCTCCATTTAATATTACTACTGAAAATGTATCTTGGCAGCCTGATGAGCAAAAGTTACCCTTGCGTGCAGGGGTAACTTCATTAGGATTTGCAGGTGTTAATGCACATGTAGTTCTGGAACAATATATAGAGAGAGAGAAGGAGGCCTGTGTTTCAGAGCCTTCAAAAAAGTATCCCATAGTATTATCTGCTAAATCAGAAGAAGCCTTAATCCACCTATTAGAAAAGTGGGACAAAAAAATTGAAAAGATAGAAAACAATAATAGCATTAAAGATATTTCTTTTACCTTGTGCAGCGGGAGAGAACAGTTTAAGTACAGAACTGCCTGCGTTGTTGAGGAGGGCTCAAAGCTAATTGATTGTTTAGGGGGGGTAAAAGAAGACATCCGTGAGGTGTCAGATAAAAAATACTTACTGGATATTTCTTTTATTGATGAAATTTCTATTAATAGAATAGTGGAGATTGTTAGGAATAATACTTGTTTTGAAACTGAGTTGTTAGCAATTTCTAAAAGATTAAATATATCAAAAAGACAGGTATATAACCCTGAATATTATCCTTCAAAGCATACATTTGACCTTATTATGGCAACAGCATATATTAAAGGTCTATTAAGCATTGCTGATAATTTTGAAGGTATTTATTTAAAAACAGAAGATAATAAATTATTAGCATTAATGATTGCTGATGTAATAAAAATTGAAGACGTTATTTCATATCTGGACAATAAAGACAATGCAAAAAATATCATTACAGATAAACCGAAAATAATAGTTAATTTCAATAATGAAACTTTACTTACTAAAGAGGTTATAACAGACAAGTATATAACCTATCTGCTTGCTGAAATATCATTAGAATTTAAACAATCTGATATATCTAAAACAGAAGCTTCACTACAATGGTTGAATAATATCAGATTATTATATAAAAATCAGAGAACGTTTAATAAATTTATCCATGAAGTAAGCAAATTTATTGAATTTGATAATTTTGATTTAGGCGAATTTATCAGTGCTGAGGAAAATAATCCGGATGACATTAAAGACAATAAATTGAAATTTATGGTTTTAGTTGCTATTAACATTGCAATTAAAAGATTATATAAAAAGTGGTCATTGGTACCACCAAATGTTTTTGCAGATGATAGGTTAAATGAAATAAGTGATCTTGTCATAAATGGATATTTTACATTTAAAGAAGTATGTGAATTATATCAAAAGGAATCCGGTAAAAAGTGGCAGGGATCACTTAACCATACGTTAGAGGATATACTTTTACTAGAAAATAGTAATAGTATAACAGCGTGTGAAAAATATAGCATCTTTACAGGACTCAAAGAAAAAAATACAGTGGAAGAAATTTTAGTGGAATTGTGGTTAAATGGTGCAAATATTGATTGGAAAAAAGGTTTAACCTTCAATAAATGCAAATTAGTAGCATTACCTACATACTGCTTCAACAAAAAAACATTTAAATATATAAAACAGGACATCACAGAGTGTGAGCCCGAACAAGATGAACTACAGATAAAAGTACTGGATTATAAGTCATCAAGCTTAGATGTAATGGATAGTGAAAAGCAAAGACTATTAGTATTTTCCAATATGGAGCAGAGCAACTTTGAGCATCTTGCTGCTAAAGAATTGGTTTATGTTAAGGTCGGTGCCTCTATAAAAACAGAGAGAGAACAATATTCGGTTCAACCGGAGTTATTGGAAGATTCTTTAAGTATATTTAGCAAATTAGAGCAAATAGGATACATTCCTGATGTTATACTTGTTGCCTTGAATGATTCAGAGGAAATGAGGCAAACAAAAGATTATGTTTTGAGTACATTTATATTTGCGGCTAATTTGGCGAAATGTTTAATTCAGAAAAATAAATTTTCCGGAAAGCTTTTATTTAGTTCAATGGGAAATGAAAGCAGAATGTATGGTGAAGGGTTAACAGCATTCTTTAAAACATTGCATATTGAATATGAAAATCTTTACTTTAGAAATATCATATGTTATGAACAGACAACAAGTGATTTTATTTCAGTTCTGAATAAAGAGATAAACTATTTTTCTTCAAGTGAGTATAAAGTTACATATAGAAAACTGCAAAGGACAGTCCAAACATATACTGATTACCAACCTGAGACTCAAATACCATATCTGAAAGAAAATGGTACTTATATATTATTAGGTGGTTTTGGAGCAATTGGTAAGGTAATAGCTCAGCATTTAGCTAATCAAGCAAATGTAAACCTTATATTGTGTGGGCGTAAACATGAAAATGATAAAGTAAGGGACTTTATTAATCCACTTAATCAAGGAAGTACAAGGGTAATTTATAAATCTGTCGATATATCAATCAAAGAGCAGTTGCAAGAATTGATTAACAATGTAATAAATGAGTTCGGAACCATTAATGGTATTTTTAATATGACAGGATATATTGATCCCGGGTTCCTTGAAGCAAAGGATAACGTATTCTTAAGAAACGGAGTCAGACTAAAAGTAGATGCAACAGTTTTTCTGGATGAAATAACGAAGGACATTAACTTGGACTTTTTTGTGAATTTTTCGTCTGTTTCAGCATTAGTAGGTGACTTCGGATTAAGTGAGTATGTATATGCAAACTGTTTCTTTGATGAATTTATCAGGCAAAGGGAGAAGTTAAGAAAAGAAGGGAAGCGTTATGGTAATTCTATATCCATCAATTGGCCATATTGGCAGGATGGCGGGTTAAGAATGGTTGAAAAGGATGCCAGCAGATTTTCTTTAACAACAGGACTTTCTCCACTGCTAAACAAAGATGCAATAATTGCATTCGATAGCATTATGAAAAGCAATATGTCATTACAATGTTGTGTGCTTTTTGGAAAAGATAAGAAAATGAATGAATATCTTGAAAGCAAACTCACATTACCGACTATATTACAAAAAACCACCAATGTATCTTTGGATAACAGTTCAGCTATAGATGTAAAAACAATAGTAGAAGAGTACCTGACAAATGTAATAGCCAAAGAGTTAAACTTGAGCATTGATGACATTGATTTGGAAGATGGCTTTCAAAGTATGGGAATTGATTCTATACTAATCCATAAATTAAATCGTGTTTTATCAGCAGATTTTTCAGGAGTTTCATCAACTATTTTCTTTGATTGTAAAAATATTGATGAAATGGCGGCTTACTTTGTGCAAACCTATTCAGAAGAACAATTAAGAAGTATTTTAATTCCAAACTGTAATCATAGCATAGAGACCATAAGTAGCTGTGAATCTACAAAAGTAAGTAGTATTCAAATCAATGAACAACATTTGGATAATAAGTTACAGGCAGCAGATTCCGTTGAGTGTGAAAGTAAAGATATCGCAATTATCGGAATGAGCGGACGTTTTCCAATGGCAAAAAGCATTGAAGAATTCTGGATGAATCTGATTTCGAAAAAAGATTGCGTATCAGAAATTCCGGAAACAAGATGGAATGTAGAAAATTTCTATGATAATGAGGCTAAAAATGCATATAAAGGGAAAATGTCTTCTCGCTGGGGTGGTTTTATTGAAGATGTAGACCAGTTTGACCCAATGCTGTTTCAGATTTCACCTTTAGATGCAGGAAATATGGATCCTCAAGAGCGTATTC
Source organism: Bacillota bacterium (assembly GCA_023436485.1). GTDB lineage: Bacteria > Bacillota > Clostridia > Acetivibrionales > DSM-1351 > Ruminiclostridium. Next base: position 7,692 of record JAEZIU010000306.1, read on the forward strand.
TTTTAGAAGTGGTGTATGAAGCATTTGAATATGCCGGATATTCGAAGAGGAGAATTCAAGAGAAAGTAAAAGGCGATATTGGTGTTTTTATAGGAAATACTACAAATGGCTACCGACTGTTAATTGAAGATGAGATGGCAAAGGGCAATTTCGGGACACATCAGGCGGTGCCATGGTCAATTGCCAATAGAGTTTCTTATGTATTTGAATTGAACGGACCAAGTTTTATAATTGACTCTGCCTGCTCTTCCTCCTTAAACTCCATTGTTGTAGCTGTTGATAATATAAGAAATGGCAAATGTAAGATGGCTATTGCAGGTGGTGTTAATTTACACATACACCCATCTGAGTATGTTTTAAGAAGCCAGCTTAGAGTATTATCTCCCAAAGGTAAGTGTCACAGCTTTGGCAGTGAAGCAGATGGATATGTACCGGGTGAAGGAATCGGGGCAATTATTCTTAAACCATTAACCGATGCAGAACGTGATGGGGATAATATTCTTGGTATTATCAAAGGGGTAGCCTCAAATCATGTCGGGCATCCGAATGGATATACAGTGCCTAGCTCAACTTCTCAGGCGGCAGTTATAAAGGCAGCTATTGATGATGCCGGTATTTCTGCAAGAGATATTACTTTTATAGAAGCACATGGCACAGGAACAATACTGGGAGATCCAATAGAAATAAACGGGTTGAAGTCTGCTTTTAGCAACTTTACGCAGGATAATCAATTTTGTGCAATAGGAAGTGTAAAATCAAATATTGGTCATTTAGAAGGTGCAGCCGGCATAGTGTCCACAATTAAATCTGTATTGCAACTGATGAACAGAGTTAAGATTCCATTAATTAATTGTGATACTCCTAATCCTAGAATTTCATTTGACACAAGCCAATTCTATTTGCAAAAAGAGCTGGAACCTTGGACAACTTATAATGACAAATTGGTTTTGGGAATAAGCTCTTTTGGTGCGGGTGGTTCCAATGCGCATATTCTTATTCAAAACCATCAGGATGATAGAAAACGGTCACAAACAAGAGAAATTAATCAAGTACCTGTTCTGATTTCCGCAATGACTGATGATGGAGTATTCAAATATGTACAGAAAATGCTTGATTGGCTTGATGAACAAGAGGCGAAGAAGAATACATTAAATATTAGTGATATCGCTTATACTACGCAAGTTGGGCGTGAACTTTTAGACTCAAAGATATGTGTATTGTGCAGCAGTATTATAGAACTAAAAGCTGGTTTAATGAATTTTTTAAATCATAAACCATGTTCTTCTGTGAAGACTCATTTGTCCACTGATAAAGTTACGATTACTAAGAGTGATAAAAATAAATATGAAATTATGGCACAAGCAGCCGTAAATACCGGCAATGTTGAAGAACTTGCTAAATTTGCGGTTATGGGAATAAAGATTGATTGGGAAAAATTTAATCTTCTTCAGCATGGTTTCGTAATTATGCTGCCCACCTATGTTTTTGATAATCAGCGCTATTGGCTGAACTTTGAAGAAAACAGTGATAAGGGTACTAAGTTCTGTATAAATAATGATACATCAGTATTAGCATTTTTAATTGATGCTAATATTTCGACCATTGAAAATCAAAGGTTCACCAGGACTATTCATAGTGACGAATTCTTTATAAAGGATCATGTCATTGATGGACAAGCTATATTGCCGGGAACAGCTATAATTGAGATGGCAATGGAAGCTGGAAACTTATCCTTGCCCAATCATCAGATAAAGGCTATAGAAGATATTCAGTTCCATAAAGCTATTGAAGTTAGTGAAGAAGCTGTTGAAATACAGATTGATATAATACCTGAAGATTATTGCATTATATTTAAAATATATAATTGTAAACAAGCTGAGCGAATTTTAAGTGCAGAAGGTAAATTAATAATTGATACTGATACTAATAATACCTTTGAACTTCCAGTGATTGAAGGCTTGGTAGAGGCTGATTCAGAGGAGTATTACACATGGCTTGATACATTAGGATTTAACTTTAAGAATTCATTTAAATCCATTGAAAAATTGTTTGTTAGTCAGGATTATGTAATGTCAGTAGTTTCAATTACTCAAAGGGAACAATTTGAAGGTCGAGGTAAAAATTGTACATTGTGGCCACCGTTGATTGATGGAGTTTTGCAATCAACTTTTAAACTTGTTGAAAATCATACAGAGATAGGCTGTTTATCATTGCCGGTTTCTATTGGCAGATTAATAATGCATGGCTCAACCAGGGGCAACTTAATTGCTCTGGCACAAAAAAGCAAGAATTGTAGAGAAGAGAATGGTGAATTCATTTTTGATATATATATACTTAATGAAAATGGAAAACTGGTGATGGAAGTCCAAGAATACCGACTGGTTAATGTGAAAAAAGCAAATCATGTTTCCGAAAAGTATGAGAATACGGACGACTTAATACAGGAAGTTATAAGAAGAATTAAGAATGGTGAAATTGATAAAAATATGCTTCTAAATCTTAAGTTGTTGGAGTAATAAACACGTATTCATTTAAAAAATTATTTATATCGAGGGGAAAGAAATGGATTCTTTATATGAGAAACTACGGTCTGGGGATTTATGTCCGGAAGAGGTCTTAGCTATAATAAAAGGAACAGAAGCAGGACCTGAAGAAGCTTTATGCTATTATGAAGAGTGTTTATCTATCCAACCACGTGACTGGACATTACCAACAAAAGAAGATAGGACATTGTTGTTTATAGCAGAGGATATGGAAAGTATCAATAAATTTTGTAATAATCATGCTTACTTTAGTGAGAATGTTATATCTATTTATCTCGGCAATGAAGCAAGCAGTAATATGAAATGTAACTATCAAATTAACAAGACAGACTCTGCAAGTTATATAAATTTGTATGAACAATTAAATGAAAAAAAATGCTCAGAATGGGATATAATTTATTTTTCTCAAAGCAGGAGTAATGCTACAAATACTTCTGTAAAAGGGATTGATAATTCAATAGAAACAGCATATTCCATTACACAGTTAATCAGAGCATTTTCAAGAGATCATAACACAATCAGATGTATTCATGCCTTCAAGAAGGATAATTGTACAAATTATGTAAATAATGCCATATGGGGGATGCTAAAAACAATTTCCATAGAATGTCCAAACGTAATGCACAAAAACATTCAGTTTGAAAGCATGAATGAACATGAGGTTTGTAACCGATTAATTGAGGAAGTCAATTTTGACATAAGTGATGGAACTGATATAAGTTACATATCAAATAAAAGGTATATTTCAGAATTTAAACTTATTCAGAAGTCAATTGAGACAGAAAATAAGCAATTAGATATATTTAATCAAGGGGTTTTTATCGTAACAGGGGGTACGGGTGCATTAGGACAGATACTGGCAGAACAGCTATTGGGATATAGACCTCAAAGAGTATATTTGTTGGGCAGAAAGTACCCTGATAAGGCTATTTTGGATTGTGTCAGGCGAATTGATCCTTCCTCTACGGTAATAAAATACCTTCAATGCGATATTGAAGATTCAATTGCATGCCAACAAGTGATTGAGAATATTTTAGAAAAAGATGGACATGTTACAGGGCTTTTTCATTGTGCAGGTGTAATAAGGGATGCAATAATAGTAAATTTGAAGCTAGAGGATTTTTATTATTCCGTGAATCCTAAAATAAAGGGTTTAATAAATATATTAGATTCGTTTATAAAATATGGACGGGATATGAAGTTTGTGAAGTTATATTCTTCAATTACCTCAGTAATGGGAAACATTGGTCAGATTGCATATTCATATGCGAATGGGTATCTTAATGCTTTTGCATATGACGTGCAAAGTCAGTACAATATGTTTAACATTCAAGCTATTTGTTGGCCATATTGGGAGCAAGGCGGTCTTACAGTAGCCGGTGAGAAACTTGACCGCTTATATGAACAAACGGGCCAAAAACCATTAAGTACGGTTAATGGGAAAATAGTGTTAGAAAACATAATGTATTTGGATTGTAAATGTCCGATTGCTATGTATGGCGATAAAGAAAAAATATCTCGATATATGAAGGAAGTACGTCAGCAAAAAGTATATACTTCTGAAGAAACCGGAATTGAAGCAACAGAAATTGGTACGGTATCCACATTAACTAAAGAGGATGTTACCGATTATATACAAGGTATAATTAGTGACATCATTAAACTGCCTAAATCCAAATTAAATATTACAACAACTTGGGAAAATTATGGGATAGATTCATTAGCTATTATGCGTTTTAATGAAATAATAGAAGAGGTGATACCCAATTGCCCCAAAACCCTTATGTACGAATATCGTAATATATCAGCTTTGTCAGAGTGCTTTTTTGAAAAATATGCGGGTCGATTGCAAGAAAAGCTGTTAAAAAAAGAGATAGCTCCAGCTCCCAAAAAAGTAGAGAGTCCGGTAACTGACCGAGGCCTTGGAGTAATTCAAAATAACCGATTTAAAAAAGTTACACAAGAAATAGAAGTTCCCTCTGCAAATAAGAGTGATGTTGCAATAATAGGTATTGCGGGAAGATATCCCAAGGCTGATACTCTGGACGAATTTTGGAATAACCTTTTAGAGGGAATAGACTGTGTTGTCGAAATTCCACCGGATAGATGGGATTACAGTGAAGATTATAATACTGATAAAAGTAAGCATGGGTATACAAATAGCAAATGGGGAGGCTTTATTTCTGATCATGATTGTTTTGATGCATCATTCTTTAAAATAACCCCTCGAGAAGCGCGTTATATGGACCCCCAGGAACGTATTTTTCTGGAATGTGCATGGCATGGATTAGAAGATGCGGGATACACGGCTAAAATGCTGAAAAAGTGTCAGGTTGGAGTTTTTGCAGGAATTATGTATAGTCATTATCAGCTATATGGACTAGATTACGATAAACCAGGCCATAAAATGGCATTTAATTCATCTTATGCTTCTGTCTCAAATCGTGTCTCATATCATATGGATTTTCATGGCCCCAGTATTGCTATTGATACAATGTGTTCTT
>JAEZIU010000311.1 GCA_023436485.1 Bacillota bacterium
AAAAGTACACTGCTCAGGTGTATAAACCTTTTGGAAAAAGTAGATATGGGTTCAATTACTGTAGAGGATGACGTAATGGTATCTACCAATGCACAAGGAAGAGCTGTTTATGCCGACAAAAAGAAGCTGAGAAAAATACGCTTAAAACTAGGTTTGGTATTTCAAAGTTTCAATCTTTTTCCACATTACAGTGTTTTGGACAACATTACTGCCGCCCCTGTAAGTGTTGCAGGAGTAAATAAGGCAGAAGCAAAAAGAACAGCTATGGAGCTACTGGTAAAGATGGGGCTTGAAGACAAAGCAAATGCATATCCATGCAATTTGTCGGGAGGTCAGTGCCAAAGAGTAGCTATAGCAAGGGCACTTGCACTTAAACCAGATGTTCTGTTTTTTGATGAGCCAACGTCTGCACTTGACCCACAACTTACAAATGAGGTGCTTAAAGTTATCAGACAGCTTGCTGAGGAACATATGACAATGGTGGTTGTAACCCATGAAATGAATTTTGCACGGGAAGTTGCTGACAGGGTCATTTTTATGGATAGCGGCGTTATTATAGAAGAAGGTAAGCCGGAGGACATATTTACAAAACCTAAGAACGAAAGAACAAGAGCATTTATAAGGGGTTTAAGTCAATAAAAGAACATATGGTTACATGACAAGGCAGGGGTTGTCGCAAAATTAGTTTTTATCCTATTTAAACCTGTACGTGAGTATAAATTGTATTAATGGAAGTTTGGTTAAAGATATTTGCAGTTGTTTATCGGCGAAATATCCCGAGATGAGCCGCTAGAAACTTTTGCAAATATCTTGGAAACAACCATTGATATAATTTTATACGGGAGTATTGGTGCTAAAAAGAAAAACTTCCTATTTTGCAACAGCCCCTGCTTTTTTGTTTGCGTGTATATTTATGCAAAAAAACGTTGGATTTTATTGACACTGATAATGGAATATGATATACATTTATTTGTTGTTTAATTGAAGTAAACAAAAAGTTTACTTATGCTAAATGAGGAACGTCAATGAAAATCGGTGAAAAAATAAAACAGCTAAGAGTTAAAAATAGTCTTACACAAGAAGAACTTGCCGGAAGGTGCGAATTGTCAAAAGGCTTTATATCGCAGCTGGAGAGGGATTTGACTTCTCCGTCGATTGCAACTCTGATGGATATTCTGGAATCACTGGGAACCAATATAAAGGACTTCTTCAATGAATCTGTCAACGAAAAGGTTGTTTTTAGAAAAGATGACGTTTTTACCAAAGAAGACAAGGATTCGGGTTACGAAATACATTGGCTGGTTTCAAATGCCCAGAAGAATGCCATGGAGCCTATTCTTATAAATTTAGAACCGGGAGGCAGTTCGGAGCTTGACAACCCCCACGACGGTGAGGAATTCGGGTATGTTGTCAGCGGAGGCGTGACTGTTTATCTGGGTACACAGAAGTACAAAGTAAAAAAAGGCGAATGTTTCTACTTTAAACCTGTTACAACTCATAAAATAGTTAATTCATCCAAGAGTCAGTCAGTTATTCTATGGGTATCATCACCGCCTAGTTTTTAAGCCGGTATTAGTCAGTAACAATTGTTGGAGGAAAAGAATGAGCGAAAATCAACCAATTATATTACTAAAGGATGTTAAAAAAAGTTTTGATGATAGTCAGGTTCTAAACAATATCAATTTGTACATACTAAAAAATGAGTTCATTACCTTTCTCGGGCCAAGTGGCTGCGGAAAGACAACCACTCTTAGAATAATAGGCGGGTTTGAAAAGCCTGACAGTGGTGATGTTTGTTTTGAAGGCAAAAGAATAAATGACCTTCCGCCATATCAAAGAAAGGTCAACACTGTCTTTCAGAAGTATGCACTTTTTCCTCACATGAATGTATATGAAAATATAGCATTTGGCCTGAAAATCAAAAAATTGGACAAAGCAACAATAAATAAAAAAGTAGATGAGATGCTGGAGCTTGTAAATCTTAAAGGCTTTCAGAAGAGGTCAGTGGAATCATTGTCAGGAGGACAGCAGCAGAGAGTTGCCATTGCCAGAGCACTTGTAAACCAGCCGGAGGTTTTGTTGCTTGATGAGCCCCTTGGGGCATTGGATTTAAAACTTCGTAAAGAGATGCAGATAGAGCTGAAAAACATACATAAGCAGACAGGGATAACCTTTGTTTACGTAACACATGATCAGGAAGAAGCCCTTACAATGTCAGACACAATAGTAGTAATGAATTCGGGCAGTATACAGCAGATAGGTACTCCACAGATGATTTACAACGAGCCAAAGAAAGCATTTGTAGCTGACTTTATAGGTGAGAGCAATATTATAAAAGGCAAGATGCTAAAGGATTTTACCGTTGAATTTGCAAACAAGGTCTTTGAGTGTCTTGACAAAGGGTTTTCAGAGAATGAAGAAATAGATGCAGTAGTACGTCCGGAAGATATCAAGCTTGTCAGTGAAGAAAAAGGTATGATATCAGGTAGGGTAAAATCGGTTACCTTTAAAGGTGTTCATTATGAAATGTTGGTAGAAGAGCAGGATTATATCTGGACAATACATAGTACTCAGATGGTTGAGACCGGGTCAAGGGTAGGTATGGTAATGAACCCTAATGATATTCATATTATGAAAAGGATGGGCTGATAATGAAAAAGAAGTGGTTGTCTTATCCATACCTTGTATGGATGGCTATTTTTATAATTATACCTTCATTGCTGATCCTTTTCTATGCATTCACGGTAAAGGATGATCAAGGCTTCAGGTTTTCACTGCAAAACTTTTATAGATTTTGTAATCCCATATTTTTCAGTGTTTTGATCAAATCACTCTGGTTAGCATTACTAAGTACCTTTGTTTGCCTCATTGTAGGTTACCCGGTTGCACTTATACTTGCCAGTAAGGAGTACAGTAAAAAGACTACCATGTCACTGCTGTTTATAATACCCATGTGGATGAACTTCCTGCTCCGTACATATGCATGGCTGACACTACTGGAAAAGCACGGGATAATAAATTCCATACTTTCCTTCTTCCATTTGCCGACTATAAACATATTGTATACAAATGGGGCTGTTGTTCTGGGAATGGTCTACAATTTCCTTCCGTTTATGATACTACCCATATATACAGTACTTATGAAAATAGACAGCAAACTGGTGGAGGCTGCACAGGATTTGGGCGGAAATTGGGTTACAGTATTCAGAAAAGTAATTTTTCCTTTGAGTCTGCCGGGAGTTATGTCAGGGTTGACCATGGTATTTATGCCGGCAGTTACAACCTTTGTAATATCAAAGTTGCTGGGAGGTGCACAGTACACCCTTATAGGAAATCTCATTGAGAGACAGTTCCTGACGGTGTACGATTGGAACTTTGGCGCGGCGATATCTATTATAATGATGATATTTATACTGATAAGCATTGCAATTATGTCAAGATTTGACGAAGACAAAGGAGGAGGGGCAGCACTATGGTAAAAAAGGTTATAATGAAGACATATCTGGGGCTGATACTGCTTTTTATGTATCTACCCATAGTAGTTCTGATTGCCTTCTCATTCAACAAGTCCAAGTCCCGGGGAAACTGGACGGGCTTTACATTCAAGTGGTATGAGGAGTTGTTCAGAAATTCCCAGATAAAGGATGCTCTTTACAATACCATTATCATAGCACTGCTTTCTTCGATAATTGCTGTTGTAATAGGTACGTTGGCGGCAATAGGAATACATAGTATGAAGAAAGCAAAAAAGACCGCTGTAATGAATATGACTTATCTGCCTGTTCTGAATCCGGACATAGTTACCGGGGTTTCCCTTATGCTGATGTTTGTATTTATAGGTACATTTGTCAAAATGCAAATGGGGTTTTTTACAATGCTTCTTGCACATGTAACATTTAATATACCCTATGTTATTTTATCTGTTTTGCCAAAGCTAAAGCAAATGAATACAAATCTTTATGAGGCAGCTTTGGACTTAGGTGCAAGTTCTTCATACGCACTTAGAAAAGTAATAATACCGGAGATAATGCCGGGTATAGTATCGGGATTTCTTATGGCAATAACTCTTTCAATAGATGATTTTGTCATAAGCTACTTTACTACCGGTTCGGGGGTTTCAAACCTGTCCATAACCATATATTCAATGGCAAGAACAGGCGTAAAACCCACAATCAATGCGTTATCTACTCTTATGTTTGCAGGCGTACTTATGCTTCTATTTATAATAAATTTACGTTCCGGCAGAGAGGAAAAGAAAAGGAAATCAATTAAAACTGATGGCATGGAGGTTTAAAATGAGAAGAATATTATCAGGTATTTTAGCAGCAGCTATAGTTTCTGTCAGTATAGCTTTAACAGGCTGCGGGGGAGCTTCAAACAATAAAACAACCCTAAAGGTGTACAACTGGGGAGATTACATCGGGGAGGATGTAATTCAAAAATTTGAGGATAAATTCAACATAAATGTTGTTTACGATACATTCCCCACAAATGAAGAAATGTATGTAAAGCTTAAGGCAGGTGGAAGTGACTATGATGTTGCCATTCCTTCAGACTATATGATAAAGAAAATGATAAATGAAGGTATGGTTAAGAAGATAAATTTAAATAATATACCAAACTACAAGTATATTGAAGAAAAGTTCAAGAATCTGTCCTTCGACCCGGATAATGAGTACTCTGTTCCTTATATGTGGGGTACGGTTGGCATTATTTATAATAAAACAATGGTTAAGGAACCTGTGGACAGCTGGAATATACTGTGGGATAAGAAATATGACAAACAGATATTTATGTTAGACAGCCAAAGGGATTCTATCGGAGTTACCTTGAAAAAACTTGGTTATTCCCTCAATACCAAAAATAAGGAAGAACTTGAAAAGGCCAAGGACGAATTAATCAAGCAGAAGGACATTGTACAGGCGTACGTTGGTGACGAAGTCAAGGATAAGATGATAATGGGGGAAGGTGCATTGGCAGTAGTCTGGTCGGGGGATGCTGTGTACATGAAAAGTCAGAATAAAGACCTGGAGTATGCCATTCCAAAGGAAGGAAGCAATTTGTGGTTTGACTCTATGGTTATACCAAGTACAGCAAAGCACCAGAAGGAAGCTGAGGAATTCATAAACTTCATGTGTGATACTGAAATTGCACTTGAAAATACAAACTATATAGGTTACTCAACTCCACAGACAGAAGCAAAGAAGAAGCTTGATCCGAAATTATTGAAGGACATCGCGGCATACCCGACAGAAGAGCAGATAAAGAACTGTGAAGTATTCATTGATTTGGATGCTTCTATCAAGGATTATGACAAGATGTGGACTGAGATTACTTCCAGATAAATTAACAGGTACCATATAAAATAAGGAGTGTCGCAAAACTACTGAAAAGTAGCTGGCGATGCTCCTTTTGTGTAAGCCTTGTGCTTTAATTCATTGTACAACATTCCCTGTATACCGTATCTACCATACTTAAACGAGAATACTTTTCTGGTAAAATTGCATAAATTGCTTTTCAGAGGAAACAATATACTTTAAATTCTATATTAGGAGGATACTCATGGGAAAGTTATCAGGTACAAGAACTTCAGAAAATCTTGCAAGAGCCTTTGCGGGAGAATCACAGGCAAGGAACAGATACACTTTTTATGCCGAGTATGCAAAGCATGAGGGACATACAGTTTTAGAGCGTGAATTTAAGAAGATAGCTAAGAACGAAGAGGCTCATGCAAAGGTATTCTACGATTTATTGGTTAACGGTATGGGACCCGGCGAAAGCAACGTTAATGTAGATGCAGGGTATCCCTTTGAACTGGGAGACACACTTGCAAATCTTAAAGCTGCTGCACAGGGTGAGCATGAAGAAAACACAGAGGTATACCCTTCATTTGCCGATGTTGCCAAAGAGGAAGGATTTCCTCAGGTAGAAGCTGCTTTCAGAATGATAGCTAAGATTGAGAAGGAACATGAGGAAAAATACAAGCAGATGGCAACAGAGCTTGAAAATCAGACATTATATCAGAAAAAAGCACCTGTGAAATGGGTATGTATAAACTGCGGACATATTCATGAGGGTACTGAAGCACCGGGAATCTGTCCTGTATGTAAACATCCTCAGGGATGGTTTGAAGTAGCACAGCAAGGATAAAGAAAACGGTATTAGACTGAGATAAAGAGACATATAAGGAATATTGTGTTAAAATGTAGATAGTGATTGTTGTTTTTTTAACAATCTGGTTTTATATTAATGACACAGGGTATAAATTAATATAGTAAATAAATTAAAATAAATGGGAGGGCAATGATATGTGGGAAAACAAAATTGATATTAATCAGGTAGTGGAAATAAGGGCTAAAACAACAGCGTTTTTTGGTGTGGGAGCTATCAACAAGATGGCGGATGTTGCCGCAAACTTGTCAGGAAGAGGTATAACAAAAGTTATAGTTATGACAGGAAAAAGTTCACATGTTAAGACAGGTGCATGGGACGTAACAAAGAAAGCTCTTGAGGACAATGGAATCAAATACTTATTGTATAGCAAAGTTACTCCAAATCCTACAGTTGATCAGGTTGACGAAGCAACAGCAGAAGCTGCAGCTTTCGGTGCTGAAGCTGTCATTGCAATAGGAGGAGGAAGCCCCATAGATGCAGCTAAGAGCGTTGCAATACTTCTGGCATATCCTGAAAAGAATGCAACAGAGCTTTATGAACTCAGCTTTGTTCCTGACAAAGCAGTACCGATTATAGCTATTAACCTTACCCATGGAACAGGTACTGAAGTTGACAGATTTGCAGTTGTTAGTATTCCTGCTAAAGAATACAAACCTGCAATAGCATATGATTGCATTTATCCTTTGTTTGCTATTGACGATCCTGCATTGATGACAAAATTACCGGCTGAACAGACCATATATGTATCAGTAGATGCAATAAATCACGTTGTTGAGGCTTCAACAACAATAGTAACAAATCCTCTGGCTATTCTCCTGGCAAAGGAAACAATCAGACTGGTTGCGAAATATTTACCGATTGCCATAAAGGAACCTGAAAACCTGACTGCAAGATATTATCTTTTATATGCTTCATTAATTGCAGGAACTTCCTTTGATAATGGCTTGCTGCATTATACGCATGCACTTGAACATCCGCTAAGTGCCGTAAGACCTGATCTTTCACACGGACTTGGACTTGCAATGCTGCTTCCGGCGGTTGTAAAGGAAATTTACCCTGCATCAGGAGAAGTTTTGGCAGAGATTTTTGAACCGATTCTTCCCGGCTTTAAAGGTACGGCTGATGAAGCCGACAAGGCATTTACAGGTCTTAGAAGTTGGATCGAGAGCGTAGGCATAAAGTCACATTTGAGAGATGAAGGCTTTGATGACAGCGTTGTTGATAAACTGGTAAACCTTGCATTTGAAACACCTAGTCTTGACGGACTGTTGGGTATTGCACCTGTTAAAGCAACTAAGGAATCAGTAAAAAATATTTATGTTAACTCACTTTAACAACAAATAAAATAATTAACTATAAAGAGCAGCAGTTGTATATTTACAGCTGCTGTTTTTGTGTGCCTTTATTGGCATAGGTTTACGGCTGGATTTTGCCTGCCGGTACGTTTATTTGCAATAAAGAGAACGAATAAATACTTATTCTTTATTTAATCAGTAATTTTGCTTTAAAATAGGGACTTTACATTAGACACATATTAAGTTTAAAATTGTGTTATATACCTTATTACAGCACTTTTATAAATCTTATTATAAATCTTACTATAAATCTTATTGTAAAGGACATGATACTATGATAACATCTGTAATTCAAAATGAAACCCTTGCTGCATTCTCTAAGGTTATACCATATCTAACTATATTTTTTGACAATGCAGCATCAATAGCTATAACAGATACAGAAAGATATATAACTAATCAAAATTGTCCTAGTCTTCAGCTGAAGGCAGATCCCGGGGATCCTATACCACAGGGGGGAGCTGCATATAAGGCAATCCAAACGGGTAAGATGACTGTAAGTATTGTTCCTAAGGAAGTTTATGGTGTACCATTCAAATCCTATGCTTTACCAATAAAAGAAAATGGTAATGTAGTTGGTTGTATTTTACTGGGTAAAAGTCTGCAAAAAAGCTCTGATTTAAACGAAGCATATCTAAACCAATCTACAGCACTACAACAGATTTCCGGTGCGATTAATGAGGTATCCACAGGGTTACAGGACGTTGTGGCAATGAGCAATGAAATTCAAAAAGAAGCTAATGAAGCAGATGATAATACAGGGACTACTGATGAAATACTTAGTTTTATAAGGGGTATTGCATCACAAACGAATTTATTGGGATTAAATGCAGCCATTGAAGCAGCACGTGCCGGTGAACAAGGGAAAGGATTTAATATAGTTGCACAGGAAATTCGTAAGTTAGCCAGTTCAACAAATGATTCCATTAAGCAAATTGATTTAGTACTAAAACAGATTAAAAATTCTATAAAGCAAATAAGTTCGAAAATTAATAATGCAAATGATATTTATCAATCACAAGCAGCTTCCTTTGAGGAGATAGCGGCTTCTGTAGAAGAATTGACTTTGTCTGCAAAAATATTGGAAGATATGTCTAAAGATATATAACTTGTAAAAATATTTGAAGCGGTATAATATATTATTTACATAATTGTAAAAAATACTTAAGTAAGTGGGGGAATACTGTGATAAAGAAGTATGAGAAGTTATTCAAAACCATAAAAATTGGTTCTGTAGAAATGAAAAATCGATTTGCCATGGCCCCTATGGGACCTTTAGGTCTGGCTGATGCAGAAGGCGGTTTTAATCAACGAGGAATTGACTACTATACAGCACGTGCCAAAGGTGGAACCGGATTGATTATTACGGGAGTTACATTTGTAGATAATGAGGTTGAAGAACATGGAATGCCCAACGTCCCGTGTTCTACTCACAATCCGGTTCACTTTATTCGTACTGGAAGAGAGATGACAGAACGTATTCACGCTTATGATTCAAAAATATTCTTACAACTAAGCGGAGGCTTCGGCAGGGTAACCATTCCAACAAACCTGGGAGAATATCCTCCGGTTGCACCGTCACCAATTAAACACAGGTGGTTGGACAAAACTTGCCGCGAATTGACTGTAGAGGAGATACGTTCAATTATTAAGAAATTTGGAGACGGAGCCTATAACGCAAAGCGTGCAGGGTTTGACGGAGTCCAGATTCATGCGGTACACGAAGGCTATCTTATTGATCAGTTTGCAATTGCTTTTTTCAATCAACGTACAGACGAATATGGCGGATGTCTTGAGAACAGGCTTAGATTTGCCAGAGAAATTGTTGAAGAAATTAAACAAAGATGTGGAAATGACTTTCCTGTTACATTGAGATACAGTCCTAAGAGTTTTATTAAGGATTGGCGTGAAGGGGCTTTGCCGGGGGAAGAGTTCGAAGAAAAAGGAAGAGATATACCGGAAGGTATTGAAGCGGCGAAGTTACTTGTTTCTTATGGGTATGATGCTCTTGACGTAGATGTGGGCTCTTATGATTCCTGGTGGTGGAGTCATCCTCCAATGTATCAGGAAAAAGGGCTTTATATACCTTATGCTAAAATCGTTAAAGAGGCTGTAAGTGTTCCTGTTCTGTGTGCAGGGCGTATGGATAATCCTGATTTAGCGATAAAAGCTATTGATGATGGCGCTTGTGACATTGTCAGTCTCGGACGTCCCTTGCTTGCTGATGCGGATTTAGTGAACAAGCTTAGAGCAGGTAAACTAACATCTATAAGGCCTTGCCTATCATGTCAAGAGGGATGTATGGGACGTATTCAGGAGTATTCGGCTCTGAACTGTGCAGTAAACCCGGAGGCGTGCAGAGAGACAATACATGGTTTGACTCCGGCTTTAAAAAGCAAAACAGTGCTTATTGCAGGAGGAGGAGTAGCAGGTTGTGAAGCAGCCAGAGTTTTAGCACTTCGCGGACACAAGCCTGTTGTGTACGAAAAACGCAGCCGTCTTGGGGGTAATTTGTTACCCGGAGGAGCACCTGACTTTAAAGAAGATGATCTTTTATTGGTGGATTGGTATGAGGAAACTCTTAAAGAACTTGGTGTAAAGGTGCATTGCAATACAGAGTTAACTGCGGAGATTGTAAGAAACAGTGAAGCAGATGCAGTTATAATTGCAACGGGTTCAAAACCTAAGATATTCAACCTTGGTGAAGATAATAATGTGTTTACTGCGGAAGATGTGCTGTTAGAAAAAGTAGATTCAGGTAATGAAGTGATTGTTGTCGGTGGTGGTTTGGTTGGCTGTGAACTTGCACTTTGGCTCGTACAAAAAGGGAAAAAAGTTACCATAGTCGAATTACAGAACAAACTTCTTGCATTAAACGGCCCTCTGTGTCATGCAAATTCAGAGATGCTGGAAAGATTAATACCGTTTAAAGGGATTGAAGTACTTACTTCTTCCAAGATAATAAAGACAACAGAAAAAGGTGCTCTGGTAGATGTGGCCGGAGATATTAGGGAGATATGTGCCGACAGCGTAGTTTTAGCAGTAGGCTACAATTCCGAAAAGTCAGTTTATGATCAGCTTAAATATGATATTGATGAAATACATTTGATAGGAGATGCACGCAAGGTATCTAACATAATGTACGCTATTTGGGATGCCTATGAAGTTGCCAGAAACATATAGGGTTAAAATTAAAATGAAAGGGTGTTTAGTATGGATAAACAAGCAGCTATTTTAGCAGCAAATGAAAAGCCGGAAGGGACACAGATTTTATCCTGTATTTCAGAAGGAGAAAGGTACTATCAATGTACATATGTAAAGGATATTGTTTATGCCAAGCATGGGGACTTGGAAATAAAACTGCAAATAATAAAACCTTGTGAGGGCGAGCAAAAATATCCACTTGTAGTTTATGTTCAGGGCTCTGCATGGAAAGGCCAGGATTTGTATGGGGCTATACCAAATCTATCATATATTGCCGTAAAGGGATATGTTATAGCAAGTGTTGAAATCAGGGACACCGATAAGGCACAATTTCCTGCAGCTTTGGAGGATGTCAAGTGTGCTATCAGGTTTTTGCGTAAGAATGCAGATACATATGGAATTGACCCTGAAAGGGTTGCAGTATGGGGAGATTCATCTGGCGGGCACCTTTCATTAATGACTGGACTTACAATGGGAGATTATAATAACGGACTTTACGCTGAACAATCAGATGAAGTATGTGCTGTGGTGGATTATTTCGGGGTTTCAAATATACTTACATTAGGCAAATATAACGATGCTCTTGACCATGATTCTGCGGAATGCCCGGAAGGCTTGCTTATCGGAGGAAGAGTGACGGATAATATTGAACTGTCCAAGAAGGCAAGTCCGGTTTATCAGGATTTAACAAAAAAACTTCCCCCTTTTCTAATTATACATGGGGATAGTGATAATATAGTTCACGTAAATCAGAGTATTGAGTTATATAAGACACTAAAGGAGCATGGACAGTGTGCTACATTTTATAAGGTTACAGGTGCCGACCATGGTGGTCCAGGCATATGGAATCTTGAGGTACTTAACATAACCGAACAGTTTTTATCTGAAAAGCTTAAACGATAATTGTATCGCAAACCAGTGATATCAACAAGTTGAGGAGAAGTCATATGAATTTTGAAGAAATATTAACAGTAAACGTCAAAGTAGGAAATGCAATCGATTTAAAAAATGATAATGGTGATTCAGTTGTAATGATTTCTTTCACAGGAAGTGCTGAAGGCAAGTATTTTGAAGGACAAGTACTTCCGGGCGGAATTGACACTCAAATAATTGGAAAGTCCGGCGACAGACATACCTTGTCAGCAAGATATATGCTTGAGGGAAAGGATTGTAAAGGTGAAACCTGTAAGATTTTTATAGAGAATAATGGTGAGTTTAATAAAAATCTACAAGGTCCCATGTTTAGAACATATCCTAAGATAATTACTGATAGTAAGGCTTTAGATTTTGTGAACCATGATTTATTAGTAGGAGAAGGATTCCCGACAGAAGATGGAGTAAAAATTGTTATATACAGGGCTGTATAGAGAGATACCCTGTATTATCTAAAATCTTATTAAGATATTTGTATAAAAAAGTGAGCCGTTGAGAAACCAATATCAATAAGTCAATCAATTGGTTTGAATTCAAAGTGAAAAGTAGTCAATAATAGTTTTTTCTATTTTTGACTACTTTTCTGACGTTTTTTACTTTTTTATTTCTTCTGGCGGAAATTCTTATTAAGTTTGGCATAGATGATGTTGTTGTGGTTTGCAGTTGGATTGTACTATTATGAGCAGTTGTAATTTGAATTGCACAAAATGTCGAAAAAACAAATCATTCAGGTTGAAACACAGAAGAAATATGGTATAATATGATGAAATATAGAAAAATATAGAATTACTTGACTAACTGTAAAACGACGTTATGAGCTGAAAGGAAAATTTCTAATGTACATTTATACTATTGAGGAGAAATGCACGGGATGTAATAAATGTATTCATACTTGCCCTGTATTGAATGCTAATTCTGCCTACATAAAAGATGGAGATAACAAGGTACATGTTAACAACGATGCATGTATTACTTGTGGAAAGTGCTTAATTGAATGTGACCACGGGGCTAGAGAATATGAAGATGATACTGAGAAATTCTTTTCTGATTTATATCAAGGCAATTCAATTTCTGTACTTGCTGCTCCAGCTATTAAAACAAACTTTAAAAACTATAAAAAATTATTAGGATATCTAAAATCTTTAGGTGTAAACGTAATCTATGATGTTTCAATGGGGGCGGATATTACTACTTGGGCTTATTTAAGAATTATTGAAAGAGATAACCTAAAGAATGTAATAGCGCAGCCATGTCCTGCTATCGTTAATTATATACAAAAATATAAGCATGACTTGATAGAGCACCTCGTACCTATTCAAAGTCCTTTAATCTGTACTGCAATATATGTAAAGGAATATTTGAAAAATAACGATAAACTGGCATTCCTATCACCTTGCATAGCAAAGAAGATAGAAATTGAAGATGAAAATACTAATCAATATGTAAATTATAATGTTACATTTTCAAAATTGGTTAATTACATTCAAAAAAATGGTGTAAATCTTGATGAATTTAATGAATGTGAATTTACTTCTCCGGCTTTTACATTAGGAGATATATATTGTATGCCTGGCGGTTTAAAGGAGAATATTAAACACTATAATAGTGAAATGTGTATAATGCAGGTTGAAGGGACCGAAATTGTATATAATTACTTTGACGAGTTTTCAAAAAGAAAAGATTTGAAGAAAGACTTACCGGATGTTTTAGATGTTTTGAGCTGTGAACATGCCTGTAGCTTAGGCAGTGGATCGTGCCATGAGCTGCAAATCAGTGATATAGAATTATTAGCAAATAATATCAGACATAAAAAAAGAGGCAAATATCATCGTAAGCCTAAACAACTATTAAAATATTTCGATAAAAATCTAGACTTAAATAGATTTTCAAGAAAGTATAATAAAGAGGAAGTTAAAGATTCAAAAAATCCAAACATGAGCCAACTAAACAGTATATTTGACTCTATGTTAAAGAAAACCGATGAATCAAGAATAAAAAATTGTAGAGCATGTGGATATGGTACCTGCAATGAAATGGCTATTGCAATATACAATGGCCTGAATCGTATAGAAAACTGCATGGATTATAATTTGAATGTTGCATTCCAAAGTAAGCTTTTATCATATGAAAATGAAAAAGTATCAAATGCATTGACGGATGCTCAAAAAATAAGTGAAGAAAAAGAAACTAAACTAAAGATTCTAAAAGAAAGACTTAACGAAATAACAGATTCTATTGAAGAGGTTTCGTCTGCGAATAATGAAAATTCTCAAAGTGTTAGCAATATAAGTGAGGACATTGGAGCACTAATGGAGATTTCCAATTTACTTAATGAAAAAATAAAATTTATGGAAAATAATATTACTAATTTTGCTAACGTTGCTAACGAAATAGTACAAATATCAGATCAGACAAATTTATTGGCATTAAATGCAGCAATAGAGGCAGCAAGAGCAGGAGAAGCAGGAAGAGGATTCTCGGTAGTATCTGATGAAGTTCGTAAGCTTGCTGAACAATCAAGGCATGCAGCAGACTCAACTAAAAATGATCAGAGTCAGCTTCATAAGAATATTGCTGATATTGTTACTATTTCAGATGAAATGAAGAAAAGAGCAGATAATATTAGCAAGGATATCACCACCATATCTTCTACAATTGAAGAAACAACGGCTAAAAATGAGACAATTTTATCTACTGCAGAATTAATTTTAAAGGAACAGCAGTAAAACAAACTACAATTAGTTTTAAATACATATTGAAAGTAGTCAATTATAGATTCCCCTATTTTTGACTACTTTTTTGTATGCAATTAAAACAGATCACACTTCCGCCGCCCCCTGATTTTAGGAATATTTTATACGTAAATTGGAAAGTTATAAGTAAATATAGTTGTTGATTGATAAGGAATAACATAATATAATTATAACCAGGTAATAATTATAATGTGTTTATTTCAGGAGGGCATATGGCCAAAAAGGGAATCTCCATAATTAACGAAAAGGAAAAAAGAATTGTAAAGGGTCTGGGATATTATGAAATCAGTCCCGTAGAAAACATCAAGGAACTACTTAAAACGAGCATAGCTACATTTGGGGATAAAACTGCATTTATATATAAATCAGGGGCAGCCACCATAACAAAATCATATAACAGCTTTGGTAAGGAAGTAGCTGCCGTAGGCACCGCACTGCATAAGCTTGGCTTAAAGGACAAAAGGATAGCAGTGATTGGTGAAAACCGTTACGAATGGGCAGTGAGCTTTTTTTCAATTGCATGTGGTACCGGAATCGCAGTTCCCCTTGATAAACACCTTCCTGAAGTCGAAATCGAGAAGCTCATTATTAGAGGAGAAGTAGATGCAATATTCTACAGCAGTCATTTTGATGCTCAGATGCGCAGTTTGGCAGAACGTATGAAAAGCATTAAATACTTTATATGTATGGACGATATCGGTCAAGATTATCCTTCTTCCTTTACAACTATAGATCGGCTTGTTGAACAGGGCGAAAGCCTTTTAAATAATGGGGACAGAAGCTTTACAGACGCACCTGTTAACTCTGAGGAGATGTCTGTTCTACTATTTACGTCGGGTACAACCAGTATGTCAAAGGGAGTAATGCTAAACCAGCGTAATATTTGTTCAGACGTAAGTGCTGTTTCTTCTGCAATAAAGGTTCTGCCAAATGACGTTCATCTCTCCGTACTACCGTTGCATCACACTTTTGAGTTATCTATAGGAATGCTTTTTATGATAAAAAGTGGTGTGCGTATTGCATACAGTGAGGGCATAAAGCATATAGCAAAAAATTTAAAGGAATTTAACGTAACAATTCTTGTAGTGGTTCCTGCCATACTGGAAGCAATGTATAAAAAAATGAAAGAGGGCATAAAAAAGTCAGGGAAGGCCAAGCAGGTTGCAATACTTGCCAAGGTTTCAAAAGGTCTTAACAGCATTAAAATAGATTTAAGAAGAAAGTTTTTCAAAAGAATTCTGGAACAAATGGGACCGGGGTTGAGGCTGGCTGTGTCTGGTGCCGCACCTATAGACAAAGAAATAATAGAGGGCTTTGACATGCTGGGTTTAAAGGTTATACAAGGCTATGGACTGACTGAAACCTCACCTGTTGTAGCAGCAAACAATGATTTTTATAATAAGGCGGGTACTGTGGGACAGCCGTTGTATGGTATAGAGGCGGCCATTTATAATCCTGATGAAAACGGCATGGGTGAAATTATCACAAGGGGCCGGAATGTAATGCTGGGTTACTACAATGACGAGGCTGGAACGAAAGAAGCCATTGATGAGGAAGGCTGGTTTCACACAGGAGACTTGGGACATATTGACGATGGCGGGTTTATAACAATTACAGGAAGAGCCAAATCGATGATTGTCCTCACTAATGGTAAAAAAGCCTTCCCGGAAGAGTATGAAACACTTCTGAATAGTATTGAAGGTATAAAAGAATCCTTTGTATGGGGGAATGAAGCCCCTGACGGAGATATACAGGTTTGTGCAAAGTTAGTTCTTAATGAAACTGTTATAAAAGATAAATATGGAAGGCTTCCGTCTGAAAGTGAATTATCAGACATTCTGCAGCAGGAGATAAAAAGCTTCAACAAGGATATCCCACAGTATAAAATTATAAGATATTTTATTATGAGCTACGATGAATTGATTAAAACAACTACTCTCAAAATAAAAAGGCCCATTGAGCACAAAAAAGTAATGGAGGTGCTTGACCAAGCAGGATTAAATATGAGAAAGGCCAATGGAAAGTTGTTTTAAAAAATACAAGTCTATAAAGCAAAAACCGTAGCATATAAGGTTTTTGCTTTTTTTTTACGGGTGTAGTATAATCACGTGAGGATAATTATGGGTATTTGAACTAATCGTACTTTTCGTTAGAGCATATCAGGGGGATAAATGCAAAGGTTAATAGTTAAAAACAAGGAATTCTATTTGAAGCTTCTTACATTGGCATTACCGATAACTATTCAGAACTTAATTTCTTCATCTCTGGGCGTCGTTGATTCTGTAATGGTCGGTTCTTTGGGAAATCAGGCATTGGCAGCTGTCGGTGTTGCCAATCAGTATGGTTTGCTAGTATTTTTACTTTATAATGCAATACATAGCGGGTGCAGTATTTACGTGGCCCAGTTCTGGGGTAAAAAGGACCATGATAATATAGGCAGAGTGGTAAATATGGATATCGCAATAGCTGCAGGTGCTACTCTTTTGTTGGCATCTATAGGGTTATTGTTGCCCGAACAGATTATTTCTATTTTTAATACTGATCCTGTGGTTATTAGTCAGGGCGCCGGTTTTTTAAGAATACTCAGTGTGAGTTTTGTATTTGCTTCAATAAGTTTCGGGTTCAGTGTGGCTCTCAGAAGTATTGGAAAGTCTGCTATGCCAATGATAATAAGTGCGTCAGCACTGGGGCTTAATACTCTTCTTAATTATATACTGATATACGGACGATTTGGTATGCCGGCAATGGGCGTGAGGGGTGCTGCAACAGGTACATTAATAGCAAGAATAGTTGAATTAATTATATTTTTAATTGTTGTATCTAAATACTTTCCACTTCTCAGATTTAGAATCAGTGAGCTTAGGAAAGTTACGAAAGATTTACTGGGCAGGGTAACCAAGACTATGATACCGGTAATTCTTAATGAAATGTGCTGGGGTTTTGGTATTGCTGTATATTCAATTGCATATGGCAGAATAAGTACTGAGGCATTTGATGCGGTGCAGATTACAAATAATGTAGTAAACCTGTTTATGGTTGCTGCATTTGGTATGGCCAGCGCTGCAGCAGTTATGACGGGACATGTTATAGGTGCAGGAGAAGAAAAGAAGGTAAGGCAATATGCTTGGAGCTTTGTCCGGCTTTGTATAATCGGCGGGTTCATTCTGGGCGGTCTTTTATATCTGTTCTCTCCGGCGATTGTAAGTCTGTTTAAGGTAAGCCGTGATGTTATTGAAACGTCTATAACGCTTATGGCCATTAATGCCATTATTTTGCCTATAAGATTTACAAATATCGTTGCCATTGTTGGAGTTCTACGTGGGGGTGGAGATGCAGGATTTGCTTTTGTCGCAGAAGGTTTGACTATGTGGCTTATAGGTGTTCCTCTTTCCTTTATCGGGGCTCTTGTTCTCAGACTTGACGTTCAGTGGGTTGTACTCATGGTAATGGCTGAAGAAATTGTAAAAATGATTTGCGGTGTTGCCAGAATAAGGTCCAATAAATGGATAAAAAATGTTGTAAGAGAAATTTAATTTTGTTCAGATGAAATATTGGGCATTATAATAATAAAATTGTGAATTATCGGAGGTTTTATGATTATTAAGAATGCTTCACACGAAATCACGGCTGTAAAGCCTAACCAATACCCGGTTACCGGTTTTCCGGAGATTGCTTTTGCAGGAAGGTCAAATGTAGGTAAATCATCAATAATTAACACATTGGTTAACAGGAAAAGTCTTGCAAGAGTGGGTTCTACCCCGGGTAAGACCAGACAGATAAATTTCTTTGACGTTAATGAGAAATTCTATCTTGTGGACTTGCCGGGTTACGGCTTTGCCAGTGTATCAAAAGAGATGAAGGCAACATGGTCGAATATTATCGAAACATACCTGTATTCAAGGAAGGAAAATTTCCTTAAAATGGTAGTATTGCTTGTAGATATCAGACATTCTCCAAGTAAGGACGATATTATGATGTATCAATGGTTGAAGGGCTTCGGACTCAATACACTTATAATTGCCAACAAGGCTGACAAAATAACAAGAGGGCAGATAAATCCTCGCATAAATGATATACGGAAGGTACTACAACTGGATGCAGCTGAAAAGGTTATACCATTTTCAACTTCAAACCGTTTAGGTCTTGAAAAGGTCTGGGCGGAGTTTGATAATGCATTGAATGTAACAGGGGAAGAACAGAAGGTTTAAGGGCAGGGATTTTATATGGAAAAGTACACTTATACAGATGAAAATGAAAAACTTAGAAAAAAATTAAAAATGATGAAAATTATAGCAACGTCATTATTAGTGTTTATGACGCTTGTATTTATTGCTTTCAAAAGATTACAGGGACGAGGACTTCTGTATTCATCCATTGCGGCCTTTGCAGAAGCCTCCATGGTAGGTGCCCTTGCAGACTGGTTTGCTGTGGTAGCACTTTTTAGGCATCCTTTAGGACTTAGGATTATTCCACATACAGCCATTATTGCAAACAACAAATCAAGAATAGCCAAGGCTTTGTCAAACTTCGTAGTCTCTAATTTTTTTACACCTGAAATTATTAAGGCAAAGCTAGACAAGATAAGTATTTCAAAAGCGGTTGCAGGATACATTGAAAAAAACAGGGACATGATTGTAAAAGCCATAGTTGTGAGACTTCCTTCTTTGGCTGATTCATTTATAAATGATGAGAAAGTCGGTAATTTTATAAAAGCACAGCTCCATACCAAAGCCGAGGATATAAGTTTATACCCTTTGTTGGGGAAGAGCTTGACGCCCCTTGTTGAGTCAGGATATCACAAGCCTCTTGTAAAGGGACTTCTTAACGCTACATATAAATTTATCAATGACAATAAAGACAAGACAATCCTTGTACTTGGGGGAATAAATAAAACTCTTGCATTGCCATTTATTGGGGATTTAGTTTACCGAAAGATACTTGAATTCTTAATCAGGCAGACCGAAGAAGTAGATACAAACGACGAAGCCGAAATAAACAAACTTTTGATGTCAGTTATCCCTAAGTTGATTGATGATATGAAGAATTCACAGGAACTTATTGAAAAAGGTGAGACCCTCAAGGGCCAGATATTGAATTCCGAGGTTTATAATAAAGCTGTAAATATGCTGACGGAAGTAATAGTTGATTACAAAAATTCATATTTTGAAAATGAAGCTAAACTTATGGAAAAAGTCAGCTTGCTGATTGATATGGTTATTAGTGGAATAAATAATAATGACACACTGCGTGAAACAATTGATAATTCCGTAATCGGCGGTATTGAAAGTATAGTTTCCCAAT
>JAEZIU010000316.1 GCA_023436485.1 Bacillota bacterium
TATGGGCACCGGAAATACATTTTATTAACGGGAATTGGTACATTTACTATACAACAACCATATCCAGTACCGACGTTTGGCAAATACGCCCGCATGTATTAATGTGCCCGGGAAATCTGGACCCAATGGTAAAAGAAAACTGGCAGGACAGGGGACAGGTCAAGAAGACTAATTCTTCCGACATGGCTTTTAGTGGTTTTTCTCTGGATGAAACTGTTTTTGAGCATAACGGAAATATGTATATGGTCTGGGCTCAGAATGACCCGAACTCAAACTTGTATATTGCAAGAATGAAAGACCCATATACAATTGATACTAATGCAGTCAAGATAGCTTCGCCTCAATATGATTGGGAGATTCATGCCTACAAGGTTAATGAAGGGCCAAGCGTTATTAAGAGAAACGGCAAAATATTTATTTCCTATTCCGCAAGCGGAACGGATGCACTGTACTGTCTGGGACTTCTTACAGCCTCGGATACAAGCGATTTGTTGAATCCGAATTCATGGGTGAAGACACCTCATCCGGTAATGACCTTCAATACGGCAGCAGGCCAATATGGCCCGGGACACAATACATTTACAGTGTCCGAGGATGGTAGTCAGGATATCCTTGTATACCATGCACGTCAGGAAGAAAAGTATATAAGCAGCAGTTATGAACCACTGTATGATGCAGGCAGGCATACCCGCGTTCAGAAATTGTTCTGGAACAGCGACGGTACTCCAAATTTCGGAGCTCCAATGGCAGACGGAAAAGTGTTGTCAACGGTAAAGGTTAAAGCAACAATTATAGATAACAACATTATAAAAGGAGCCTCTGCAGCAGGCTACAGTATTATAGAGACTAAATGTGATTCGGCAAATAAAAAGGCTACGGTATATTTCAGCCGCAGTAACAGTGCTATAAAGAATATCTCATCAGTGCCGTTAATATATCAGTTAGCAAGCGGCTGTACATTAGATGGAACAAATGGGCAACCGGTGAACTTGACACAGCCGGTTTCTATTAGAATCAAAATGCCAGATCAGAGTGTACAAGAATGGACGGTAGAAGGAGTGCTCTTCAATAATCCCGTTTTGGGAGGACAATTTGCTGACCCGGACATCAATGTATTTGGAGATAAATACTATATCTATCCTACCACGGACGGATATTCTGGATGGAGCGGAACCCAGTTCCATGCATTTTCATCATCCGACATGGTTAACTGGAAAGATGAAGGAGTTATTCTTGATGCAGGAGTAGGGAAGGATGTTACTTGGGCGGTTGGAAGTGCATGGGCACCAACTATTGAGGAAAAGAACGGAAAGTATTATTTCTACTTCTGTGCAAAGCGTTCAGATGGTAAATCCTGTATTGGAGTTGCAACCTCGGAAAGTCCCACAGGGCCGTTTGTAGCAGAGAAATCGCCGTTAATCACACCAGAGAATTTGGAAAATGGTGTCACAGTAAGTCAGACAATAGACCCGTCAGTCTTTACTGATGATGACGGAAATTCTTATCTGCTTTTTGGCAATGGCTCACCTGCTGTCGTTCAGTTGAATACTGATATGATAAGCCTTAAGTCGGGGTCTATGAAAAACCTGAGTGGTGCTACTGATTTCAGAGAATCAATTACAGTGATTAAGAGAAACGGTCTGTATCATTTCACGTGGTCATGTGATGATACAGGTAGTGAAAACTATCATGTAAACTATGGTACTTCAAACAGCCTATATGGGCCAATCCAATATCAGTACACAGTTTTATCAAAGAATCCGGACATGAATATTCTTGGAACCGGACATCAATCAATAATAAAGCTTCCAAACACAGATGAGTATTATATCGCTTACCACCGTTTTGTGACCCCATTGGGGCAATATAGTAGTGGGCTTGGCTATCATAGAGAGACCTGTATTGATAAAGTGGAGTTTGATACTAACAGCGGTTTAATGAAGGTAGTAATCCCTACATTAGAAGGGGTGGCAGAAACACCAATTGAGGTAGCAGTAGTAGGTGATTATAACGGAGACAAAACAGTTGATGCAATTGATTTTGCATTTTTAAAACAATATCTGCTGGGTAAGATAGATTGTTTTCCGGTACAGGACAAGATGGTTATCGGAGATTTGAATATGGATGGTGAAATAAATGCTATTGATTTAGCAATACTCAAGGGGTATTTGCTAGGGAAGTATGATAAGTTGCCGTATATTAATTAGTATAAGTTACGGGTAACTGTCGGTGAGTATACTGCCGAAGGGAAAAAAGTCGCTATTTATGGGTTGGATTATTCGTAGATAGTGGCTTTTTTATGTGGTTTGTGAGGGTTTTTGAGGGAAGGATATATGTTCTGCCAAATAATAGGAATATATGGTAAAATATTGGTTGGGAATGATTATGGCTATAATGGGAAGTTGGGTAAAGTAATATCATTTTTTATTAAGATGCATAACTTGTGATGTAGAAATTAAAGAAAGAGGTATAAGCGATGATTACATGTAAGAAAGTCTTAGATATTGTTAACGAGTATAAACTTGGAGATGTATTGGAATTAGGCATTAGTCCATACAATTGTTTAGAATATCATGAGCGTGGTGGAAATATTGGCACTTGGATGAAACCTAAAAGCAAGAATGAGATTACTAATGAGGATCATGACAAAATTGTAATTGCAATCAAACTTTCTAACACTAATAATATGAGTTATTTTAAATTATGTGATAAACTGATCTCTTGTACTCTTTTGGAGAATTTCTATTTTATTACTTTTCAAAATCATCAGGAACTTAAAAAGCGATATTTTGTAAAACTCCAAGAATATAAAAACAAAATAAAAATAGGTAAAATATTCCCTATTGAGGGTAAAAACTATATTTATGATTTTGAAAGTGCCGGCGAAGAAATGTTTTCAGATGTTCCTTTTAATATTGAATTGCATAATAAAATATGCTTTTTTGGATTACCAGCAATATTTGAGGAAACCCACAATATAGCAGATGTTTTTTGAAAAAGTAAAGTGTGACAAAATGCAATTCATAAGCGTAACACGTAATTTGAAAAAATATAAGTTAATATAGTAAATATAAAGGAGAAGGATTATGGCTTACAGGACTAGAACTTATATTGCAGCTGATTGGACTTCCGATAAAGATACTGTTGAAATGTTAAAAAAATGGAACAAAAGCAATCACTGGGGATTATCATTTGGAGATGCTCACGAATTGAGTCAATGCCGAAGCGATGACACAAATAATTGCAATATCAAGAAGAACTGTTCACAGAATCTTGATCATTCTAAATTTTTTGTACTCATAATTGGTGAAAAAACCAAAAGCCTTCGTGCAGGCTATTGTATGTATTGTAAGGAATACATCACTTGTGAATACATATATAAAACCAACAAGTCCTTTATAGAATATGAATGTGATTATGCTGTAAGGAATAATTTGCCGACTATTGTTCTCTATAATTCAACAAAAGTTGATACAAGTAAATGTATTGATTCTGTTGTTAATGTTACTAGGATTCATGCTAAAATGGTTATGCGTGGCAATGACAACAAGTACTATTGGGATTATCAAAGCGTTAAAGATGCATTTGATAAGTTGGTTGTGCCTGTATGATGAGTTACATAAAGTATGCTCGTTCGCAATATTTTACTTGGCTTGGATATATCTCCGTTATAATTGGGGTAGTAGCGGCTGTTCCTTTTGATGAAAAATATAACTATATTGCCCTGATCGTAGTTATTGCTTGTTTTGCATTTGCATTTGTAATTCCATTTATTATAGCTATGAAAAGACGTAACTTCAGGATAAAAACGGTTGGAAAATCCAACATATCATTTGAATTTGGGGATTTGTTTGAAGAAAAATGTTTTGTAATTACTACAAACCGTCACTTTGATGTGAACCCAACTGGTGAATGGATAGCACCTGATTCGTTGCTGGGTATTTATGCAAACAAGTATTTCCATAACGATATAAAACGGCTTGAATCTTTAATTTACGCAGAAATAGGAATTAGTCGTGCACCCCATGAGTATGGAAAAACAATTAAAATACAGCATGATGATAGGATAGTTTATTTATTAGTTTTTACTGATAGAAAAAAGACAAGGCAACCAAAAGATTTCTACGAGAAGTCATTACAAGGTTTGTTTGAATACATTGTCAATGAAAATCATGGTGAAACAATTACTATCCCATTAATTGGAGATAACAACAATCTTAGTGATTCGGGATTTGATAATTCAACAATGGCATTTAAATGTTTAATGACAATGATTAACAGTTTTGAAACTCGTCATCAAAGGTCAGGAATCAAATTGAAGATTGTTGCTTTGCCTAAAAAACGTGCTGAGATAATAAATGTAGTTCATTCATACTCTCAATAGTATTTCAATTTTCTATTACATATTAGCAGTTTTTTACAAGAGCTGAGTTACTCATTATGTTTAAACATGACAAGTGTATTATAGCAATAATGGGCAGTTCTTAGAGAATCAGATCACAGTTGTGATAATGTGAGGTGTATTATGCCATACGAAAAAGGTGGGCGTGCCGATAAATTAGGTAATAAATATGAGGATCTTTTCATAGTAAAGTTTCTATTAAAGCTCATTGAAGAAGAAGTATCCTCAATAATAATTGAGCCCGTGGGGTACGAGGAAGAAGGTGTCGATCTATGGGTTAAGAACGAAGATGGTAGCAGAGGATACTATCAATGTAAAGGACGAAATGCCAGTAACGAGAATTGGCGTATGGGAGACCTTGCGGCAAAGGGTATATTTAGTAAGGCTAAAAAACAACTTGATGCTGACATAAACAGTTCATATTACTTTGTTTCCCCTCTGACTAATACGATGCTTAAGGATATTACTACTAGAGCAAGAAATTCTAGTGGTGATCCCGAACACTTTTATGAACACCAAATTGTTTATCTAAAAGGTTTAAATGACTTCAAAATTGAAGAGCATTTTATTGCTTTCTGCGGATATATGGGTTTAAAATCGAAAGATGCCAAGGATAGAGCTGCTGCATACAATTATTTGAAAAGAATACATTTCATTCAGTTTCCTGATGACTTAGAATCCAAAAGAGAACGGCTTAAAGACATTAGACATCTTTTTACTGGAGACGCCGACTCAATATATTCTGTCATTGCAAATTTTGCGGTAGAAAATGAATTGCTAGGTTGTGAAATAACAGCGAGTATGATAGTTGAACACCTGGAGAAAAACCCTGATGTTTCACTGCGAAAGTTAAACAACGACGTCAGAATATTGCCTCGAATAAAGGTCCTTAACGAGGAGTTTTTAGGGTCATTTTTTCCAATAAATAATTCTCTAATTCAGCGTATGGAAGCGATGCATATATACGATGATATCATAAATGAAACAAATATTATCATTCATGGAAAAGCGGGTTGTGGCAAAAGCGGAGTAGCTTTCGAACTAGCAAACAAGCTCAAATCCGATGGCATCACTTATTTGGCACTAAGGCTTGATAGACGAGCACCAGAAACCAATGCAGAGCATTATGGCAAAATACTTGGCTTATCAGCATCTCCCGTGTTTTGCCTTGATTCAATATCGCCGGATAATGAAGCTGTGTTAATTCTGGATCAGCTTGATGCTGTAAGATGGACAAGTACCCATTCAAGCGTATCACTTGCCGTATGTAAAGAAATAATCGACGAAATCGCTCATTTAAATATAAAAAGAGCTAAAAAGCTATCACTCGTAGTTATTTGTCGTACATTCGATTATCGAAATGACCGAGGTGTTAGCAACCTTTTAAAAGCCAAATCCGATAATAGTAGTAAAATCGTATGGAAGGAAGTTGAAATCGGAGAGCTGGACGACTTAACTGTAGCTGACATTGTAGGGAGTAAATATGAATCAATACCATCTAAACTTAAAGATCTACTGCGGACTCCTAATAATTTATATATTTGGACAAACATTAAAAATAAAGAATCATTAAGCGCTATTAAGTCTACTTCAGATTTTGTAAACACTTGGTGGAAAGAGCTTAGAGAAAACTATGTCTCACAAGGTAACGATGTAAACCAACTTGTTAGCCTCAAAGATAGAATAACTAACCTAATCGATAAGAATGGCAAGCTGTTTGTGCCAAATATATTACTGAACAATGCTTCCCCACTTGGCAAAGATTATTTGTTGTCAAACGGTATGCTTGTAGCATCGGATAATACGATCGGCTTTTTTCATCAAAGTTTCTACGATTTCTTCAGCATGGAAAAAATGTTATATAGACTATATGACGGCAACTCAATACAAGATATTTTAGGTACAAAAGAAAACCAAACACCTTTGCGAAGATATCACCTTCAAATGCTGCTCGAAAGTGTGCTTGCATCTGATGTGGACATGTTTATTGAAATTGGGAATGCTTTGTTAGAAGATACTAGCATTCGTTTTATTATGAAACATGCCTATTTAGCAGTAATGGGGCAAGCGAATTTACCTCAACAGCAGATCTATTCTTTTGCCATTAAACTCTATAATGATTCTTATTGGGAACCACATATACTGGACACTGCTTTTTACGGAAATGCACGGTTTGTTATGGCGCTCATTGAAGATGGGCGTATCCGCGAATGGATATCTTCAGAAAAAGAATGTGATACGGCCCTAAACTTGCTAAGATCTGTAAATACAAGCATTCCAGACGAAATAACCTCCATACTTGTAGAATTTGCTTTTGTGACTGACGAGATGGACGGAAAGCTCTATAACGTCTTATGTTGGAATGCTGCCGATGATTCTGACTCAATGTTTGAGTTTAGATTAAAAATGATAAAACATAATAATGGTATTATGCAACGTTATTTGAATTGGAACTCTCTTGCGAAAAGGAAACCTCAAAGAGCTTTAGAGTTATTTAAGTTGCTCGTTTTTAAAAAGGATAGTATGTCCAACTGGAATAATCACCATATTGATCAAGAGGATATTAATAACCTAAAGTATGCGGCTCAGGCTGACGCAAAACACATTTGGCAGGAGTTCATGCCATTTTTACTTAAACGAACGCAAGGAATGCATAACCACTATGATGACGAATTTCGTTTTTGGGAAACCGAACAATATCCCAACCAAGTTTTTGGTAGGATTTACATTGGTATAATAAAAGCTGCGGCTACTACTTTAATTTTGGAAAATTCTGAAAGCTTTCTAGAACTATGTAAGCCATACTTTGACTGCGACACTGTAGTTATCAACGAAATCCTTTTATTCATAATAAACGAACTTTCGGCACGGCATTCAGATTTTGTGGTTTCTTGGCTTGCTAATAATCCTCAAAGGCGGTTTTTTGAGTATACCAGTGAAAATGATGAACACTTGTTTTTAGTAAAGAGCGCCATTGAAAAGCACTCCAAGACTTGTTCTGGAGAATCATTTGAGCAATTGGAAACCGCTATATATTTCTTTCACGAAGAAAAAGAGTTGCAAATGGCTAAATGGCACTTTCAAAATAATCATGACAGGCGACAAGCCGGTACTAACATAATGTACTGCTATCCTTATTGGGGCGAGGTACAAAACTATCTTTTA
This sequence comes from Bacillota bacterium, assembly GCA_023436485.1. Taxonomy (GTDB): domain Bacteria; phylum Bacillota; class Clostridia; order Acetivibrionales; family DSM-1351; genus Ruminiclostridium. The sequence continues at coordinate 7,568 of JAEZIU010000316.1, forward strand.
CCTTCACTAGATGAAGCGCGTATTTCAAAAAATACAAAAGACCTAATTGGAGTCCTAAAAAGAAGGTTTGCAGATGCAGCACCACCTCATGTTAGATCGAAGGTTACATGCGGTGGTGTACGTTCTACGATTGGTGCTGTTGCCGAAAAGATTAGCGATAAACAATGGCTAAGAATAATCCGAAACAAAAAGTCTTTTAAACGTTTTAGCGATCGCTACTCCGATTCAGAAAATATACTAGAGTCTTCCCCCGAACAATTCTCTAGAACTCTTGAACAATTGGGCGATAAAGACCCAAACAGAGTTGCAAAACTTGCACTGCAATTTGATGAAGACACTAACATTCATTATATTAATGCAGTATTGAGCACCTTAGGCAAGATAAAACCAAGCGAACAAAATAAAGATATCGTTGATTGGCGACCAGTTGATAAAGACATTTCTGAACAGCTTTTACTTAAGTTCAGGAAGTATTCAGACGCTGCTACGGAATTTTCACGTGCAATTGAAAACAGAGCAAACGAAGATTGGTGCGATGAAGTAATGGTGACACTCTCAGAAATCACTAAAAATCATCCTAATCCTGAAACGGGAAAGATGAATGTGATTTCCTCAAAGGATAAAGAAAGTAAAACTGTGGATTCTCTTTTCTTAAACTCTATAAACTGTATAAGAGGCTGTGCAGCAAGAGCAGTTGCGAGGTTGCTTTGGGAAAGCTATTCGCGATACTCTGTTTTGAAAGATGCCGTTGAGTCTGCTGTGTTTGATGAACATCTTGCCGTAAATATGGCGGCAGTAGAATGCATTTTGCCGATGTGTAATTTTGACATGGATACTGCAATAAGCTGGTTTTCCCATTTAGTCACAAAAGATATTCGTATAGCGGCGCATTACTCGGCGCATTACATATATTTTCATATATACAAGAAATATAAAAAATTTGTAACAAGAACCGTATTGAACATGTACCATTCAGAATACGATGATGTTTCTGAAATGGGAGCTAAATATATTACGAAAATGTGTCTGTTATACGGATGCCTTGAAGATGTTATTTTTTGTGATGTGCAAAAAACGGCTGCTCAAATTAAAGGGATATTGTACATTAGTGTTGAATTGCTAAAATATCCACAGCATTATGAAAAAGCGAAAAAGATCATCGAATACCATTTAGAGTACGTTGATAAAGAAAGCAGCTTTATGCTACCTAGAATACTAAACTGCGACACTGTTGACGTCGATAGTGAAACCGACTTTATATTAAAAGTTGTTTCTTCAAAACAAAGCCGATTGATGATGCATTATTTCATCGAATTTATTGAAGAAAACGATGTTTCGCTTACTGCATTTGCAGACATTATCTTTGCTATTTGTGGCAGCTTGATTAAATATTCGAAAGGCGAAGTTAACGACCCGTCAAGTGAGCTTTATGGCGTAGCTGACCCTTTATCAAAGCTGATTACTTCTCTATATGAGCAGTCAAAAAATAGGCCTGAATTAATAGAAATTAACCAGAAATGCCTAAATATGTGGGACTTAATGTTTGAGTATCGCATCGGAACAATACGCGAACTGAGCCAGTCAATCATGGAGTAGTAGGGATTCTATGGTTTTTCACTTCTTGATGAGCTTCCCATTATGTTTATACTCGGTATGGTTACTGGAATTCTGATTTGGCTAATAATGCGAAGCATGATATTTTGATGAAAGAATAAAAAATAGTTATTAATTTATATATACCCATATTGGTATTACAGATTTTTGAATAAGTTAAAATATGATTAAAGGTCAGTTTAAAGAAGCTTTTAGCAGAGGACTTGGAAGTGCATATATTGAGTTAAAAATTTACGTTTTTCGTATTTTGTTGTATCGGTTATGAAAAATTCATAACGTTATCGAAATTTGGTATAATATCCAGTTGTAGCTGAATGTGGGGGTGACAATAATTGTTCAAGAAAAAAATACCGATATTTTATTTGGCTATAGGGGTTATTTTTTCCTTAGCGGCAGGATTATTTATTGGTGTATATAAAACAAGCGGTTTTTTATTTTTATTTAAAAATACAAACGATAAACTTGATATGAGTATTTTTTGGACAGCAGCCGGCGCTATATCAACAGCTGCACTGGGTCTGATCGCTTTTATACAAAATCAGAATGCAAACAAAATGAACAAGAGATTAACGGAAGAAAGTTTAGTTGGGTCAAGCTATTCATTATTAGAACCGCAAAACATAGAAATTAGAAGGTTGAATGATAAAGACATATTACATAAATCACTTGCCGTGTTTACTAACCTGGCGAAAATTAATATTTCAAATGGAGATTGGCTTGAGGTCATTTTCAAGCTTAATAGTCTTACGGTAATAAAACCAACGTATTATACATTTGAAAAAATCTCTTTTAGCATAGATGATAATTTGACATACTATATAGGATGTCATAAAAATCAAAAGGTCAAATTCGGACAAAAGGATAATAAATTAGTTTGTAAATTTTACATACAACTTGATCCAGTTGAAAGTAAAAATATATTATACCAAATTTTTAAGAAAAGTAGTTTATCAATACTTTTAGAAATGACTTATATAAACCCTTTCAATATCATGGCTAAAGGAAAGTTCGATATTACTTTCAACAAAATAACTACGAAAGAAGACATACACCCCGAGACAGAAGCGAAGTATAATGTATATTTATCGAATTTCCTTGATAGCTCGTTTGAACTGCATAATTTATGAATAACTCAAGTACCCCATTCTTAAAGGCAAAAATACAACTGCCCAGTATGTTTAAACTGGGGGAAAACATTGAATACATATGGGGCCAGTAAATTGAATGGGTCGTTATAGTTATATATAGCGAAACAAAGACAATTGCATTATAAGTGGAAGGAATAAAAGTATGAACTATAGTGATGTACAGCAAGTTGCTAAAAATACAATGAGTTACTTAGAAGATAAGATTAAGCAAGGTATGACCGTAAAGCAAATAGTTAAGATGGCAGAAGATTATATGTTATATTCGGGTATATTATCTTTTTGGTACTATGGAATAGGTGCATTTGTTTTTGCAGGTGAAGATACAGTTCTTTCAATTTCTGGGCGTGACTATACTCCTTCAGATCGAGTAATTGCCAAAAATGATATTGTAACAATTGATTTAAGTCCTCAATTTCAAAACATATGGGGAGATTATTCACGAACACTGATTATTGAAGATGGAATAGTTGTTAAAAATCAGGATTATATATCAAATCAAGAGTTTAGAGATGGTTTGATAAGCGAAAAAACGCTTCATTCTAAATTGTTTGAATTAGTATCACCAGATACGACATTTGAAAAATTATATTTTTTTATGAACGATCAAATCAAGCATTTAGGATACAATAATTTGGATTTTTTAGGGAATTTGGGACATTCAATTGAAACAGAAAAAAATAATAGAATTTACATTGAAAAGGGAAATAAAGCAAAGCTCTCAACCGCTTTGATGTTTACATTTGAACCTCATATTAGAAAAAGTGGATCTAAATTTGGTTTTAAAATGGAAAGTATATATTATTTTAAGAATGGATCGCTAGTTGAACTATAAAGGTTATCAGCATGATCTCGCATTATTTTTAAATTGCGAACTGCACATTATGTTTAAACTGTTCAAGCATATTGCAGCAATACTTGAAAACCCGAAAAGTCAGAACCCTCGCATAAATTACATAGGACAATATGAAACCAACATAAGAAAGGTGAGATTTATGAAAACTGTAAAAGAAAAACTATTTGATGGTAAAAAAGTAGGTGAGAATTTACACGGATTAGCAAATAAAGTTGGAAAAATTTCAAAAGATATTGCTAATAAATCAAAAGACTTAGCATTAAATTCTAAGGAGACAGTTATTAATGCAATCGACCAAAATGGTAATGGTGAAATAGACATTGAAGATGTTGTAATTGTGGGAATGCGAGTTCCGGGTATTAAAATCAACCGTGCTGAATTTCTAAAAAGAGAACTTTTCAAAAATTATCCACAGGATGTTATTGATGCTGCAATAGCTAATACTCCTGCACAAGCCAATATACCATTAATAGAAATAGATAAAATCGCTGATGATGTAATCAAGTTTGAAAGAAATTGTGTATCAGGTATATCTGCTGCCCTTGGCACTCCGGGAGGGTTAGCAATGGCTGCTACAATTCCGGCTGATATTGCTCAATATTATGGATATATGTTAAGAGTGACACAAAAACTCTTATATTTGTACGGTTTTCCTGAAATAGATACTGAGGAAAAAGGACAAAAATTTGATTCTGAAACAATAAACATTCTAATTCTATGCTTGGGAGCAATGTATGGAGTTGCAGGTGCAAATAATGCTATAAAAGGAATGGCAAAAGCTTTGGCAACAGGTGTGGAAAAGAAACTGATATGTGCGGCTCTTACCAAGGGAACTATATATCCTATTGTAAAAAGTGTTATGAAGTGGTTTAATGTAAACTTGACTAAAAAAATATTTGCTAATGCTATTAATAAGTCAATTCCTGTTGTTGGCGGGATAATTGGTGGAGGTATCACTTTTGTTACATTTAAGCCGTGTTGTGACAAATTAAAAGCTTCATTGCAAGATACACTGCTTAGCAATCCAAATCACAATATATCAGATGAAGAAAGTACTATCATTATATAAGATTCACAAGAAGTATAAATTGCATTTCATTTGGAAAACACGGACTCCGATAAGTCCGATTTCATAGCGGGTTAACTTACTTCTACCATATGGCTCAATCTGAATTTTGAGAAAACGCTACCATTTAATAATTATATAAAAAAAGTCGCATTTGCGGCTTTTTTTAGTTATTGCAAGAGTATCTAAAGCCATAATTGCTAAAAGCTCAACATTTTTTTGAGACTATTGTCGTAAATTGGTTATATTTAGAAAATAAAACAGATTTGACTTCTAATGGACATTATGGTAATATAATACAAAATTGTTGGGTAGAGGTTTGGTACTTGCTGTAATTATGATATAGACGATGCAGATAAGTGAAACTATTAGGGGAAAAAATGAAAGAAAAGTCAAAGAAGATATCCATGTTTAAAAGAGCTTTTTCGTTTGTTAAACCGTACAAAGGCGGAATAATCATCTGTATAGTAGCTGCTTTTGCAAATACTACTATTGATCTCGCACTCGTGTATTTTTTAAAACAGATTATTGATATAACATTTAAGTCAACCTCTGGAAGTCTTTCTTACCTTATATTAATAGAAGTTTGTGTAGTAATATCGGGAGTTTTAGTCAAATATCTAGTTAAATACTTGGTAATGCGTTTCAGTACTTATGTAGTAAGAGATATAAAGGATCAGTCATTTCAGCACATATTAATGATGCCGGTTCCTCATGTTGAAAATAAACATTCAGGAGACATGGTTTCTCGTTTAACAACAGATTTGTCTATTGTTAAAAACTTTCTAGAAAATGATTTTTTTAATTTGATTTACTACCCTTTACTCATTATAAGTACGTTTGTATATATGTTTACAATAAATTGGAAGCTCCTTTTGTTCAGCACGATCATCACTCCTTTTGCAATTGGTTTGACAGGAGTTCTAAGTATACCCATTAAAAAATATACACAAAGATTACAACAATATCTAGGGGAAGCTAACGCTTATGTTCAGGATAGTGTCGCGGGAGTTTCCATAATAAAAGCCTACAACCTAAAAAAAGTTTTAAATGAGAAATATAAAGTTATCCTTGACAAATGCCTGGAAAGTGGCCTTGATATTGGAAAAAGGTGGAGTATGATGGCACCTTTGGCAGTGATTCTAAGACTTGCACCATTCCTATTGTGCATTTTATTTGGTGGGTATATGACAGTTCAGAAGGTGATGACAGTAGGAAGTCTCAGTGCATTTTTACAATTACTAAATTACCTTCTTCAACCACTTACAATGCTCCCGGGATTAATTAATAATACACGCCAGGTTTTGGCAACAGCAGGTCATATGTTTGAGATTTTGGACGAACCGTGTGAACGCGATGATGGCGAAGTGTTCTCACTTGAAGAAGATAGGACAATGATAGAATTTAATTCGGTAACCTTCGGTTATGAAGAGAATGAGAGGATTCTGGATCAAATCAACTTCAAAATAGAACGGGGAAAAACTACAGCTCTCGTAGGTTTTAGCGGGAGTGGAAAAAGCACAGTGTTCAAGCTTATATGCGGTTTCTACAAACCGTGGGAAGGTGCTGTAAAGCTAGGAAAGAATGAGCTTTGCAAATGGAATTTAAAAAGTGCCAGGGAAAACATCGCTTATGTATTTCAAGATAGTTTCCTTTTCCCTTCAAGCGTAGCGGATAATATTTCATTCGGTAATCTAAATGCATCCAGAGAGGAAATAATAGAAGCTGCAAAGGTAGCCAATATACATGACTTCATTATGTCACTGCCTGACAATTATGACACTTTCGTAGGTGAGTCGGGTGGGCGTCTTTCAGGGGGACAACGTCAGAGAATTGCTATAGCTAGAGCAGTTATAAAGAAGGCTTCAATACTGCTAATGGATGAACCTACATCTGCTCTTGATATGGAATCGGAGGCACTTATTCAACAATCAATAGAGAAGTTGAGTGGTGAACGAACCATACTAGTTATAGCACATCGTCTTTCCACAATAAAGAATGTTGATGAGATACTTGTATTTGATAGAGGGCGTATTGTTGAAAGAGGGACGCATGCACGGCTAATGGAAAAATCGGGAGTATATACAAAATTATACAACAGCCAATTGGCGTAAAGAATAAATTGTATTTTGGAGAAGTATATGAAAAAAAATGACCGTGATGTACTAATATACATAATTTCATTAATGAAATCAAAGAAGTGGCTGTATTGCCTTGGGATTATAGGCAGGGGAGCAACGGAAGCAAGTATTTTTATTGTAATGTCTTTTGTACTAAAAGGCCTTTATAATGCGGGTGTTAATTCCGATATGGCAATGCTTATGAGTACGGTAAAACTCATTGGTATTACTCTGGTTGTGACAAGTGTATTGTTTATTATATTTGAATATATTATTAGCTCAAGTGTTAAAAGAATGATAGTGGAAATTCGAAAGGAAGCTTTTAGCCACATAGGTGATTTACCGCTATCCTATTTTGAAAAGTACCACACGGGAGATATGATTTCAAGATTAACAAATGACATACAGGCAATAGAGCAATTATACTCAACACAAATTCAAATGTTAACCTATACAATAATTTATGGATTAGCGTCAGCGGTATTTATGCTTATTGTTGAATGGAGGATGGCTTTAATCCTGCTATTTATAGGTATTATCTCCCTCGTCCTAAACTCGGGGCTTGCCCGAACATTACAAAACATAAGTGCTGATATACAAAAAGGGCAAGGAGAAATGACAGCCGAACTGATGAACTTACTTTCCGGATTCAAGACCATGAAGATGTTTCATATGGAAGAGTCTATATCAAAAAAATATATGAAGGTAAACAACGAAATTGTATTTCAGTCATTGAAGAAAGCAAAAAAAAATGCATTTTTGGAGGCAGGAAATTTCTTAGTAAGCTCTATAAATTTTGTGGGTGTAATGGCAGTCGGTGTACTTATGATTTCTAAGGGGAGTATTGATCTTGGAAGTGTTATTGCAATTATACAGCTTGTAAGTGGTGTTAGTTTTATGTTTCAGCAGACAGGTAATTTAATTGCACAAATGCAGGGTTCAATACCGGCAGCCAGGCGGGTTATTGAGATTTTAGAGGAGAAAGAAGAAGTGAAGAAATACGATTCCTTCAAAATCTCCCAAAAGGATAATATTGCTGTAGAGTTTAGTAATTTGTCGTTTTCCTATAATAATTCCGGTACGGTTTTAGATAAAGTAAGCTTATCTGTTAGAAAAGGAGAGGTTGTTGCCATTGTTGGTGCAAGTGGAAGCGGCAAAAGTACGATTCTTAAAATACTACTAGGATATTATAAACCCCAAAGTGGAGAGATACATATTGCAAGCGACTGCACAAGCAGCACTATGCTAGAGGATCTGAGAAGTGGAATGGCATATGTGCCTCAGGAGACATACTTGTTTAATGGCACAATTGAAGAAAATGTAAGATACGGACGGCTTAAGGCTTCAAAGGAGGAAGTTACACAGGCATGCAAGGCGGCAAATGCACACGACTTTATTATGGAATTGCCTGATGGGTATAATACTTCATGCGGTGAAAAAGGGATGAGATTGTCAACTGGACAGAGACAGAGAATCGCGATTGCAAGAGCTTTCTTGAAAAAATCCAATTTATTATTACTGGATGAACCTACTTCAGCCTTGGATGCCCAGTCAGAACTTCTTTTCCGGCAAGTGCTGGATGAATTGATTGAAGGCCGTACCGCTTTTGTTATTGCACATAAAATATCTACTGTTGAGAAGGCGGACAGAATATATGTTATAGACCAAGGTAGAGTTGTCGAACAAGGAAAGCATGACGAACTTTTAAAGCTTGGTGGTATATATAGCAGACTGTATCAAATTCAATTTCAGTAATATAAAGTTAAAAAAATATTTATTTTACTAAAGAAGGTGGAAATATATGGGTCAAAATACAAAAAAGTATTACCCGCTAACACATGCACAAATGAGAATATGGTATTCCGAAAAGATTTTTAAAGGCTTTGGTTATGAGAATATATGCTTTGTTGCGAGCTTTAATGAACCAATGGATGAACAACTGCTTGAAAAGGCAATAAACTTATTAATTGAGAAAAATGACGGGATCAGGATTAGGATTGTTGAGACAGAATCCGGAGATTGCAAACAGTATTTTTCAGACTACAGGTTTACAAAGATTGATACGGTCTATTTTACTGGTGCTAGTGCGGAAGAAGAGGCAGTAAAGTTTTGTAATGATCAAGCGAGTAGCCCCCTGAATATATATGATTCAGACCTTTTTTACTTCGCAATAGTACACGTCAATGGAAACATAAGAGTACTATTAAAAACACATCATATTATAAGTGATGGTTGGGCAATGAGCATTATGGCAAATCAGATTGTAGAATATTATAAATGTATAAGTGCCGGAAATGACAATATACATGGTAAACGATGCTCTTACCTTAATTATATCTCATGGGAAAAACAATATAAGGAGTCTGAGAAGTTCAGAGAACATGCAAAGTTTTGGCATGAGAAGTTTGAAACAATACCTGAAGAGCTCAGTATAGAGCCTTATAAAAAATGGGATAAGGACGATTATAATTCTGACAGAAAAGTATATATCCTACCTGCTGACCTGACTTCAGAAATTCAAAAATTCTGCAAATCAAATCATACATCGGTGTTCAAAATATTTCTTGCGTCGTTGTATATATATATCTATAGAGTTACTTCCAGAGAAGATATTAGTATAGCAGCGCCAATTTTCAATAGATTTGAGGAGTGGCAAAAGGATACTATAGGCATGTTTGTCAGTACCGCAGTCTTTCGATTAAATATAAAAGGAGAGAACTCTTTTCAGTTCCTGTTGGATTTGCTTAGAGATGAATTAAAATCAGTATTAGCAAACCAAAGCTATCCTTATGATCAGCTTGTATACGAATTAAGAAATAAGTATCAAAGTAAAAATGATATTTCTCTTTATGATATTCTTTTTTCGTATCAAAATGCGGAATATTGCAGTGAGGTAGATGATGTTCAATGGCACTTCTGTGGTCATGTACCCAATTCTATTGCTTTCCATCTCAGTGATAGGGGATTAAAAGGATGTTTGAAGTTCGAGATTGATTATAGGACCTCATTATTCGCAGCAAGTGACATTGATAGAATCTATAGATGCTTGATCAACATCATTAAGGATGGAATGAGCAATACTACCAAGAAAATTTCTTTACTTGAACTTCAAGATGAAGATGAAAAGAGGAAATTGTTAATTGATTTTAATGCTACACACAGAGATTTTCCGCAGAATAAAACCATACACCAGCTTTTTGAAGAGCAGGTGAACAGGAGCCCCGACAACATTGCTGCTGTCTTTAAAGATAAATTTATTACTTATGCAGAACTAAACAAAAAAGCAAACAGTCTGGCTGCCAGGCTAAGGCTGTCAGGGGTAAAGCCCAATGATATAGTAGTATTAATGGTGGATCGCTCTATTGATATGTTGGTAGGGATCATGGCTATATTAAAAGCTGGTGGAGGTTATTTGCCAATAGATCCGCAGTACCCGCTAGATAGGGTTAACTTCATGGTAGAAGACAGTAACGCACACATGCTTCTTACCAAAAGGAATATAGCTAAAGATCTAAACTTTAGTGGAGAAGTATTATATGTGGAAGATGATGACGTATACAAAGAAGTGAATCCTATAGAAAATGTCAATAAACCTGACGATCTAGCTTATATCATATACACTTCAGGTTCTACAGGAAAGCCGAAAGGGGTCATGATAGAGCACCGGGCTGTAAACAACTTTATTACCGGTATGACAGACCGAATAGATTTTAACTCACAAAAAACTATATTAGCGGTTACCACCATATCCTTTGATATTTTTGTGCTTGAGAATATTCTTCCACTAACGGTAGGCATGAAAATTATTATTGCTGACGAGAAAGAACAGATAGACCCAAGGGCACTGAATCATCTAATAATTGATAAAAATGTTGACATGCTGCAAACCACGCCTTCTAGAATGGAACTTGTATTGTCAGATGAAACAGGACGGCATTCACTTAGAACTGTGAAAGAAATACTGGTGGGTGGAGAACCTATTACTGATAATCTATTAAACAGCCTCAAGGCTGCAACATCAGCTAAAATATACAATATGTATGGGCCTACAGAAACTACCGTATGGTCAACCTTAAATGAACTTACAAATACGGACACTATTACGATTGGTACTCCTATTGCAAATACCCAGATATATATTGTTAATAATGAATTGCAAATGCTGCCGATAGGTGTAGCAGGCGAATTGTACATCGCTGGAAGCGGACTTGCCAGGGGTTATCATAAAAGGCCAGAGCTGACAGCGGAAAGATTTGTACCGGTTAACCTTGATAATGGAACATGCAATCAAGGTGGTTTACGCTTAATGTACCGTACAGGAGACCTAGCCAGGTGGCTTGCAAACGGTGAGATAGAATTTATCGGCAGGATAGATAACCAAGTGAAGATAAGAGGCTACAGGATAGAACTAGAGGAAATCGAAAAAGTCTTGGTTGAACATGAAAAGGTCAGCCGCTGCGCAGTTTTGGTAAAGAACCTTCCAGAAGGAGATAAGAATCTGGTAGCATATTATGTATCTGATGAAGAAATACCCCTTTGGGAATTAAATTCTTTTCTCATTAAAAAGCTTCCGCACTATATGGTTCCAGGTTCATTTATACATCTTGAAACGTTACCTTTGACCCCAAATGGTAAACTGGACAAAAACCAATTGCCTGATCCTTCTTCCTGCCTATACAGCAGTCACAAAGAATATATCGCACCTGAAACCATGCTTCAAAAGAATCTAGCCGAGATATGGAGCAAAGTACTTAGCAAGAACATATTGGGTGTGAATGATAATTTCTTTGAAATAGGTGGAAACTCTTTTTCCTTAGTGATAATGCATTCAAAAATTGATAAGCTTTATCCGGACAAGGTTTCCGTAGCAGATGTTTTTGCGAACCCTACAATAGCAAAGCTTTCAGATTTCATTTCCAGCCAGTTAATAGATGAAAACAAAGCTATAAAGATTCCTCTGCTAGAATTACCAGAAAAATATTTTTCAGATGTGAGCGTTGATACCGAAGCAGACACTTTAGTAATCAACCCTGATAATGAATTATGCGATAAGGTATTGCTTCAATGCCGTAAGTATAATATTAACCTATCAGATTTTGCACTGGGCATTTACCTTTACCTTCTTTTAGAAGCGGCAGAATGTAATAGTGTTTCGACCCATGTCTTATCCGGTAGTGAAAATGAAGTACGGCAGGTAAGCGTTGATCTTGATAAGGTATCCAGCATGGAGGAGTTATTACTGCAAGTCAAGCTTGCATACAATTCACCAAGCATTAATTCTACTTATAACCTCCGGAAAATTATGAGTGCGGGTGTTAAAAAAAGTAAGACAGAGATATTACCTGTCTTTATAGATAATATACAAATAAATAGCCGGTTGACTGAGTTTTATGATGTTGTATTTAAACTGGATAGCAAAATGAGGAACTTTAGTTTTTACTTTGATTTTAATACTCAGAGAATCGGAGAAAAAGCTAGGAAGGCATTGGTGTTGGGCTACTTGGAGCTAATTAAAAATGCTGTAAATGATAATTAACGAAAAATCACATTTAACATATGGAATTAAAATAACTAAATTTATAGGAGGCTATAGTTATGAGCAAAATTGCATTTATTTTCCCGGGACAAGGGTCACAATATGTAGGAATGGGTAAATCCATTTTTGAAAATTTTCAGATTGCCCGGGAAGTTTTTGAGGAGGCAAATGATAGCCTAGGTTTTGATTTAAAGAAGCTTTGCTTTGAGGGGAATTTAGATGAGCTTTCAAAAACCGAAAATACTCAACCGGCTATTCTTACCACTAGTTTTTCTGCATTTAAAGTTTTTATGCAGGAAGTCGGCATTAACCCTAGCTTATGTGCAGGACACAGTCTTGGAGAAATTACAGCTCTATCTTGTTCAGGTGCAATAAAGTTTTCAGACGCGGTTAAGATTGTCAGACAGCGAGGGAAATTTATGCAGGAAGCAGCTGCAATGGGCATGGGAGTTATGGCAGCCATATCAGGTATGGATGTGACACTAATACGTGAGGAATGTGAAAAAGCCAGTACGGCAGACGACATTGCGGTTATATCAAATTACAATTCTCCAGACCAAACAGTAATTTCAGGAAATAAAAATGCAGTGAACAAAGCGTGTGAGAACCTTAGTAGTTTGGGAGCAAAAGTTATTCCACTAAATGTAAGCGCACCCTTCCACAGTCCTATTATGACAAGTGCAGCTACAAAGCTGGAAGAAGAATTGAAAAAATATAGCTTCTCGGAGATGAAGTATGCAGTTGTTTCAAATGTAGATGCAAAACCTTATCAGAACTTAAACGAAATTGTAGACAGACTCAAGGCCCAGATGATAATGCCCGTACAGTGGCAGGAATCCATAAAATATCTTGTTGCACAAGGCATAGAGACAGCTATAGAAATTGGTCCTAAGAATGTGCTTACAAAACTTATGGCTAAAAATGCAGGATCCATAAAAGCATATTCCTGTGAAAAGGAAAATGAAATAATTGATCTGAAAAATAGCTTTGTGGCTGATACTTCAAATCATAGGAATGCTGATTTTGGGGCTACGGTTGTGACAAAATGCCTAGCTGTGGCTGTCTGTACCAAGAATAGTAACTGGGATAATAAAGAATATGAAGAGGGAGTCGTCCTCCCCTATAAAAAAATTCAGCAAATGCAGGAGATAATAGAAAATGAGGAAAGACAGCCCACTATTGAAGAAATGACAGCAGCTCTGGAAATGCTGAAATCTGTATTTGCAGTGAAAAAAGTCTCTATGGAAGAAAGAGTTAGGAGATTTGAACAAATTTTCGAGCAGACAGGAACAAGAAATCTTTTTTCTGACTATAAAGTTTCGTGAGAAAAAATGTATATTTGATAGAAAGGGTAGTTATATGCAAAAAAAATTGTTGAACTTTAAAGGAATAGATTTCGAAACGGATCATAAAGAAAATACTGCCACGATACAAAACATACCCAAGAAGGATATTGCAATTATTGGTATATGTGGAAAATTTGCCGATAATTCAGATGTAAATGAGTTTTGGGATATGCTTATAAATGGGAAAGACAGTATTCGACCATTCCCGAAAAAAAGACAGCAGGATGTTGAGGAGTATCTAAGGGCCATAGGCTTAAAGGATGTGAAGGTTGACTATCATCTAGGCGGTTTTTTGGAAGAAGTGGATAAGTTTGATTCAAACTTCTTTTCGATATCACCAAGAGAAGCCAGTTTGATGGATCCGAACCAGAAGCTTTTTCTTGAAACAGTATGGAATGCAATAGAAGATGCCGGATATGGTGGTAAAAAACTCTACGGAACAAAAACAGGTGTTTTTTTAGGATACAGTACAGATTTTGGAGAAGAATACAAAAAATTTATCCAGGCGATGGATCCTGATGCCGCAGAAATAGCAGTTACAGGTAATATTAAGTCAATTATTTCCAGTAGGGTTTCTTATCTATTGAATTTATTAGGACCCAGTATCGTTGTTGATACAGCTTGTTCTTCTGGACTTGTATCTGTACATATGGCATGTAGATCCATTCGAAGCGGAGAGTGTGAAGTTGCTATTGCAGGAGGCGTTAAAGTTTTACCTTTGCCTATAAAAAGCAATGGAAAAACAAAGTGGGGGATTCAAATAGTGAACGATATTGAGTCTTCCTGCGGTAAGACAAAAACTTTTGATGATGACTCAGATGGTACGTTAATCGGTGAAGGTGTTGCCGCCATTATATTGAAGCCCTTGGGGAAGGCACTTGAAGATAAGGATAACATTTATGCAGTAATCAAAGGAAGTGCTATAAATCAGGATGGCAGTTCTATCGGTATAACGGCACCTAATTCAAGTGCACAGGAGGAAGTACTATGTGCGGCATGGAAGGATGCAGGTATTGACCCTGAGACCATATCTTATATAGAAGCACACGGAACGGGTACTAAATTGGGAGATCCTGTTGAAATCAGCGGTATTCAAAGGGCATTTAAACATCACACGAATAAAAAACAATTCTGCTCCATAGGAACTGTAAAAGCCAATATAGGGCATCTCGATAGCACTTCTGGAATGTCTGGGCTAGTTAAGGTGATTCTATCCCTCTACCATAAACAACTTCCACCAAGTATTAATTTTAGTAAGCCCAATAAAAAAATTAATTTTATTGAATCGCCTATATATGTAAATGATTTGCTGAGGGACTGGGAAACACCTGGTATACCCAGAAGATGCGGAGTAAGCTCTTTTGGCCTTAGCGGTACAAACTGCCATATAGTACTTGAAGAAGCTCCACATAGAAACTCGGAGAAAAATTGCAATAGTGAACTGAACGTATTCACAGTATCCGCAAAAAGCAAGGAGACATTAGATAACATTATAAGGAATTACATTGATTTTATAGGGGCGGAAGATGTGCCTCCACTCGAAGATATGTGTTTTACCGCAAATACCGGGAGAGGACATTACAGTTACAGGGCTGCAATCATTGCAGGAGATTTGGAGCAATTAAGAGAGAAACTTGTCCGGATACGCGACTGCGGATATACATATGACGGAATTGCTAATGTATTTTACGGTTGCTGTAAAGTTGTGCAGGATAGAAAGGAACTCAAATGTCTAGGAGAAATAACGGACGGTGAAAAGAGGGATATAAGTAGTCAAGCGGATTCCAAAGTACATGAGTTGGTATCCTTAGGAGCTACGGAGGAACGGCTAAAGGAGTTGTGCAGCTTGTATATCAAAGGTGCTGATGTGGAGTGGGATGACTTCTATAAAAATAGTAGCTTATCAAGAGTAAGCCTACCGTCATATCCTTTTGAGAAGGTACGACATTGGGTTGAAAAGAGCTTTAATATGGGTCAAGCGGAGAGCCAATCACAGAGGTTCTTTGATCATCCGCTTATTGATGCTTGTTTGGTTAAGTCTATGAACCTTGAGGTGTATAAGACCGTATTTAGTGTTGACAAGCATTGGGTGTTAGGTGAACATAAAGTACTTGACAGGTATGTTGTTCCGGGTACCACCTATATTGAAATTGTGAGCGAGATATTTAGAAGGAGCTATTCCAGAAAATCTGTAGAACTGAATGACATAGTATTTCTTTCTCCTTTATCATTGGAAAAAAACGAAACTAAAGAAACCCATATTATTTGTAAGAATTCCGGCGAATACATTGAATTTAATGTTACAAGCAAGGATTCAAATACGGATAAGTGGACAGTCCACATGGAAGGAAAAGCAGTACTTAAGGAACCTAGCCACAAAAGTGTAATTGATCTGGATGAGCTAAAGTGCCGTTTTGAAGTAAACCAACCTTTAAAATACGGAACAAACCTAATGGAATCTGTTTCACTTGGACCAAGATGGAATAATTATGAAAAGGTATATGAAAAAAATGGAGAGTATTTTGCCCATATTCAGATACAGGATGCCTTTATCTGCGATTTGCCATCATATGGAATGCACCCTGCATTGATGGACTGTGCAATAAACGCAGCAAACCCAGACATGAAAGACGGTTTCTACCTTCCATTCTGTTATAAAAAGTTAAAAATTTATGGCTCAACTCCCCAATCTTTTTATAGTTATCTGAAACGTAAAGATACACAAAATCGGAATGGAGAAACGGCTGTTTTTGATGTTGTATTTGTGGATAATCAAGGAAGTGTATTTGTGGAAGCTCAGGACTATACAATAAAAAAGGTCAGGGTAGATGAGTTCAAAAAAGCGGGGCATAAACACAATAACGTTTACCATCAGGTTTACTGGACTAAAAAAGATATACCAAAGCATACTTCACAAATGGAAGGAGCTACTGTTCTTGTCTTCAAAGATACTGCAGGTATGGCACAGGAGGTCATATCAAGACTTACAGTGCTAGGAAAAAGGGTTATCGAAGTAGAGGTTGGCGACTGCTTCTACAAGATTGGAGAAGACCGATACTCCGTAGGTAGTAATCAAGAGGATTATAAAAAGCTCTTCGATGAATTAGCATTGGATAGCTTACCACTTGTAATTCACTTATCAACTCTTGATAGTGACATTACTATGGAGAGTCTTGAACAACTGGAAGAATCTCAGGCAAGAGGACTTTACAGCTTATACTACTTGGTTAGAGCTATGGTCAGTAACAAGCTTGTAGAGAATTCCAAAATAATCTTGATTTCGGACTATGCTGGAGCTGAAGCGGGAACAAGTAGTCGGGTAAAGCCGCATAATGCCTCTATGGCCGGATTGGCAAAAGTGGTAAAAGTGGAACATCCTAACCTTACCTGCAGATTTATTGATATTGATCAAAACACTACGGCAAATCAAGTAATACAAGAGTTGATGGTAGAAAATTCTCCATTCATGGTAGCTTATAGGGATGGGGAAAGGTATCTCGAAGAATTGGGGCCAATGCAGCTTGAACCAAAGCTGGAGGATACCGATGTAAAGGAGGCTGGAGCTTATATCGTTACTGGGGGGACAGGAGCACTTGGACTTGAGGTTTGTAAGTTTCTTGCTTCAAAGGCGAAAGTGAAGATTGGGCTAATAAGCCGCACTTGTCTTCCAGACAGGAACCAGTGGGATGAAACAACTGATGGGAAGCTAAAGTCAATAATCAATTCTATCAGAACGATTGAATCCTTGGGCTCAGAAGTGGTAGTGTATAGCACTAATGTAGAGAACTATATTGAAATGGAAACAGTACTAGAGGATTTTAGAAAAAAATTTGGTAAGGTTCATGGTATTGTCCACTGTGCCGGGGTTGCAGGAGATGGTTTTGTATTTAGGAAAGATGAAACTGTGTTTAAAAGTGTTATCCTTCCTAAAATAAACGGAACATGGGTGCTTGAAAAGCTTACCAGGAATGATAATCTTGACTTTTTTGTGATGTTTTCATCTGTTGCATCTGTAATTCATCTTGCCGGTCAAGGAGATTATACTGCTGCCAATTGTTATATGGATGCATTTGCAAACTATATGCACAAGTTAGGCAGAAATGCTGTAGCAATTAACTGGCCTCCTTGGAAGGAAGTGGGGATGGCAGTAAACTATCATCTTGACGTGGATAAAGGTGCTTTTATGGCAGTTACAAATGCCGAAGCGAGGGGATTGCTTGAAGATATTATTTTAAGTAATGCATCTCGAGTTATCGTCGGCAATATTAACTACGATTATTTTGAACCTTTAAAAGAGTACTACTTAATCAATAGCAATTTAAACCAATCAATACAGCAGAAGAAACCTTCTGCCCTCGATAGTAAAAATCCTGAACGTGAGAATGATTTAATTATTACAGGTAAGGATGAAAAATCGCTGAGTGAAATTGAGCGTAATGTGTCCGGGGTATGGGCAAAGACTTTGCGGTTGGATAAAATCGATATCTACGACAGCTTTTATACAATGGGCGGTGATTCGCTGATGGCAACCGTATTGATTAGGGAAATGGAGAAGGTATACCAGGGTGTCATCGACATCACAGATGTTTTCACATATCCTACAATATCGGATATGTCGGAATATATTGAACAGAAAACGAATAAGAAAGAACAAACGAACACTCCGACGGGAAGGCTAACACTGGCTCAGATTGTTGATATGCTTACGCGGAATGAAATATCACTAGAGGAATCCGATAGGATGATAAAGGAATTAGAGGAAAAGGAAATGTGGCAATTGCGATAACATGCCCATAAATTAACCTTTAAAGAAGGGAATGAGTAAAAATGTCTTTAGTTAAAAATTATATATTAAAACAGATTTCAGAGAAGAATGTCTCACAAGCAGATGCTGAGAATATGCTGAAGGAATTATATGCCGCTAATGCAGAGAAGCCGGAAGATAGCATAGCGATTATTGGACTAGCAGGGAGATTTTCCAATTGCGATAATGTCAATGATTTTTGGAGTAAATTGGTGAATGGAGAAAATGGTATTTGTGATTTTCCACACAATAGGGTAAAAGACTCTGAGCCCTTACTTAGAAGGCACTGCTATACAGAATTTTTGCAGGGGGACATTCTGGGTGAGGTGGAGGATTATAATGAGGTATTTGCACAGGGTGGATTCCTAAACCAGATAGACAAGTTTGATGCTGCTTTTTTTGGGATTCCGCCTAGAGAAGCAAAATATATGGATCCTACCCAGAGACTTTTCCTGGAAACGGCATACGAGGCAATTGAAGATGCCGGATACGGCGGAGAAGGGATAAAAGGAACAAGGACAGGCGTATTTGTTGGAAGGGATACCACCAGTATACCCGTTTACAGGTATATGACTGAACCCGATCCCATGCATTTGACAGGATCGTATGAAGGTATCCTTGCAAGCCGTTTGTCTTATATTTTCAACCTTCAAGGACCTGCTATGGTTCTGGATACCGCATGTTCTTCCGCCATGATATCCATACATGAAGCTTGCCAGTCAATAAAGAGCGGGGAAAGTGAAATGGCTGTGGCAGGCGGTATAAACCTCTTTGTTATCGGTATAACAAAGGATTTAAAAGGTCCCATGGACTTAAGTTCGGTTGAGAGTGGCGGCGATAAGATAAGGACTTTTGACCGGGATGCTAAAGGAACTATATGGGGCGAAGGAGTGGGTGCTGTATTATTAAAACCTCTAAGCCGGGCGATTAAAGACGGGGATAATATACATGCTATTATCAGAGGAAGTGCTTTAAATAACGATGGTGCCTCAAATGGAATTACTGCCCCAAGTGCCTCAGCACAGGAAGATGTAATCATCAGGGCTTGGAAAGCTGCTAAAATACATCCTGAGACGATAAACTATATAGAAGCTCACGGTACAGGGACCGTTCTTGGAGATCCCATAGAAATAAAAGGGCTTACGAATGCGTTTAGAAGGTATACAGACAAGACTCAATTTTGTGGAATAGGGTCGCTTAAACCGAATATGGGACATCTTGTTTCAGCTTCAGGAATTGCTTCCCTGATTAAGGTTGTAATGGCACTCAAGCATAAGGTGATACCTGCAAGTATTAATTTTGAAAATCCTAATCCTTATATCAATTTTGCAGAGTCCCCTGTGTATATAAATGACTCTTTACAAAAATGGGAAAAAGGGGATTCACCGAGAAGAGCAGCTATCAATGCCTTTGGTTTCAGTGGCACTAATTGTCATCTTGTCCTTGAAGAAGCAGGTGAAATCTCATCCGCTGAGCCTGCAGCTCAAAAAAGTGCATATTGTCTTACAATCTCTGCTAAGAGTCAATCAGTTTTAGAACAAATGGTTATGGACTTCAAAAAGTTCATCAATTCTACCCAGGATTGCAACGTTGAGAGTATATGTTATACGTCCAATATCGGGAGAGGCCATTTTTCTCACAGGTTGGCTATAGTAGCAAGGAACTTTGAAGAATTAAAGCAAAAGATAAATAAAATGCAAAGTAATGCAATTGGCGGGCTTGAAGCTGAAGGAATCTTCTATGGGGAGCACAAGATTGTAATAGAGAGTAAGAAAAATAGGGATGTTGGTGAAATAACTGCAGCAGAAAAAGTGAAATACACAAAAGAGACAGTTTCCCCAATAGAAAGATTAGGCAGTTTAGAGGGTGAAGAATACTATCTTGCTTTAATGGCTATATGCAGCTTGTATGCAAAGGGTGCGGATATACCATGGAATAAAGTATATAGTGGAAGAAAAATCAGGAAGACTAGAATTCCTACATACTCCTTTGAAAAGGTTCGGTATTGGGCTGAACCTAAAAAGCCAAAGTTAAAATGCAAGATCATTGAGAACCGGGAAGCCCATCCCCTGATTCACAATCTGGTTACAGATTCTATTTTCCAGCAAATCTATGAAACTGACTTTATAATAGGAGAGCAATGGGTACTAAGTGACCATAAAGTCATGGGAAATTGTCTTATTCCTGGTACTACTTATCTTGAAATGGCGAGAGTTGTAGGGAGTAAGTTTTTTAAGACAGATAAACTGGAATTCAGGGATGTAGTATTCCTTACACCGCTCATTGTTGGAGAAGATGAAGTCAAAAATGTTCAAGCGGTTATTAAAAAAGAAGAAGATTATTTGGAATTTGTTATTACCAGCAGACAAGATACGGGAGAGTCTGATACGGAGACAGTCTGGATTAAACATGCAGAAGGAAAAGTTTACCAGAATGATGAGACTACTCCGGGTAAATGCGATGTAAAGACATTAATGGACAAGTGCGTGGACAGAAAAGTAGTGGTGGACATGTCTGAGACCGGTGGAACATTTGAGTTTGGTCCTCGTTGGCACAGCCTCAAAGAAGTAAACCATGGTACAAATGAGGCAATGGCTAAGGTGGAATTGGACAATAATTTAATTGAAGACCTGACGGAATATTACCTGCATCCTGCACTGCTGGATAATGCAATTAATGCAACAATGCAAGATAATGACGGGACATACCTTCCACTTAACTACAAGAGCTTTAAACTTTTTGGCAGCACACCTTCCATTTTCTATAGCAATATAAGGAAGAAAAGCAATGATTCCGGGAGCAAGGAAACAATAACGTATGATGTAACGCTTATGGATCCTATGGGGAAAGTAATTGCTGAAATAACCGATTATACTATTAAAAGGGTTACTGAAGAGCAGCTTAAGTTCAAACTTCCGGGAAAAGCCAGTTCATACTACGGTATAGAATGGGTGAAGAGAGAAATGTCTTTGAAGTCCGAGCTGCGCAAAGGAACAGTTCTGGTTTTAAAGGATTGTAATGGATTTGGAAAAGGTATCCTAGAGGGATTAGAGAAAGCCGGTAACGATTATATAGAGGTGGAACTTGGAACAGGCTTTCAAAAAATCAGGGATAATGCATATATTGTTGGTAGAACAATGGAGGATTATGAAAAACTTGCAGATGAACTAATCTCCAAGGATGTAAGCCTTATTCTACATATGTTTACGATGGACTGCGAACATTTGCCGGAAAGTTTAGAGCAACTAGAAGAATCGCAAAATAGAGGAGTGTACAGCCTATTCTATCTTATAAAGTCCATAATCAATAAGAAAGTAAGAGGACAAATAGAAATAGCACTCATTTCAAAGAATACCTGTGGTGTAGTTGAAGCACAGGGCGTAGTAGAATATTATAATGCTACACTCATGGGGTTGGGTAAGGTAATACCTCAGGAATATACAAATCTGAACTGTAGGTTTATAGACATTGATTCAAGTATAAGTGCTGAACAACTGCTGCAAGAGCTGGCATTGTCTGAACAGCCCTATATGGTTGCCTACAGGAATGGTGAGAGATTCGTTGAAGAGTTCCATAAACTTGACATGGACAAAGATGCGCAAAATAAGGTAGAAGTTGTGGATGGTATGACCTACTTAATCACGGGTGGAACAGGTGGACTTGGCCTAGAGGTAGCAAAATATTTGGCAAGCAGAGCAAAAGTTAACCTTGCTTTAATTAGCCGTTCCATGTTACCTGATAGAAGTCAGTGGGATAGGATACTTAGCGAAAACACTAACCCTAAACTCTGCCTCAAACTCAAACAAATCCTGTTAATTGAAAGCTTAGGTGCAAAAGTAGAATGCTACAGTGCAGATGTAAGCGAATTGAACGATATGCGAGCAGTAGTAGAAGATATACACAGAAAATATGGCAGAATCAGTGGTGTCATCCATGGCGCTGGAGTAGCTGGCGACGGATTTTTAATGCTAAAGGATGCTAAAGTGTTTACAGATGTTATATCGCCTAAAGTTTTTGGAACATGGATCCTTGATAACCTTACCAGGGAAGATAATCTGGATTTCTTTACTATGTTTTCATCCATAACTACTCTTTTTGGTGGTAATGGTCAGGGAGATTATACAGCTGCAAACTCGTTTATGGATTCCTTCGCATCTTATAGGAATGGACAAGGGCTGAAGACGGTATCAATCAATTGGCCTGCATGGAAAGAAGTTGGTATGGCTGCAGACTATAATGCTACGAACAATATTTTGATATTTAAGCCCATAAGAACTTCAAACGCTTTAAAAGCATTTGAAGGTGCACTAAATAGCAGTTATAGCCGTGTGATACCAGGAGAGATTAACTATAGTGTTATTACTGAGATGGAAAGTGGGCGGATGTTCTCACTATCCAGTCAAATTAAGGAAGACATTGAGAAACGTAAATCAAGCCCTAAAATAAAGAGCAGTCCGGTCAAGGTTAATTCAGAAGTAACAAATATTACGTTAAAAGGAAAGAGTGAGGAGGAGTTTACAGATGTAGAGAATAAGCTAGGACGTATTTGGGGACAAATCCTGAGTATCCCTGTTATCGATGTTTATGATAATTTCTACGATATGGGAGGAGATTCCATACTGGCTACCCACTTACTCAAGGCTATAGAACAGGTTTATCCTAGAGTAATAGATATATCTGATATCTTTTCGTACCCAACAGTGGTACAGATGGCAGAGTACATCGAATCAAAAATTAACACTACAAAAGAAGATAAAGTAGATAGAAAAGTAATGGAGGATGTAGCTCAAATCGACACTAGCCTTGAAACAGGCAAATTTGAATTAACTCCTGTACAAAGGTGCTTCTTTTCAAGGAACTTCATAAATATGCATCACTGGAATGAGAGCTTCCCATTATACCTAAAAGATGGTTTTGATGAGAATATTCTTATAAATGTAATTAACAATCTTATGCAGTATCATGATGGATTAAGGCTTGTCTTTAGGAAGGAAAATGGGAGATACGTACAGTATCTGAAAGGAAAAGAAGAATTTTCTAATAATCTTATAATTTCACAAATATCTCCCGACATGAATATAAATGATACATTATCAAAAGAGGCTCTTTCGCTGAATTTGAGTATTGATTTAGCAAAGGGGCCACTGATTAAGTTTGTTCTTTTCAAAACAGTTGAAGGAGATTATCTCTATACCATTATGCACCATCTTATCATTGACGGATTATCCATTGGTATCATTATGAAAGATGTTATGACTGGGTATTTTCAAGCTTTAAGAGGAGCAGAAATCAATTTCGACCCGAAAACAGTGCCTATAGTGAACTGGGCAGATTTTATCAACAAGTATGCACTAGGAGAAGAAATTACCAAAGAAAAACAATATTGGGACAAAGTTGACAGTGCTCCTATCCAAAAACTACCTAGGGATGCAGAAGTTACTGACAGAAGGATGAAAAATGACTCTCATCTGACGGTTGAGCTATTAGATGAGACAGAGACAAACAAGTTGCTACGGGATGTTTGTAAGCATTATAAGACTAGAACTGAAACTATACTTCTTACGGCACTTGCAATGACAATAAAGAACTGGAGCGGATTAGATTGGGTACACATGCGTTTATGTGGCAATGGCAGAGATTTACCTATCGGTAACTTTGATTTCTCCAGGACAGTAGGTTGGTTGAGCATGTCCTTCCCATTTATTTTAAGAACGGGAGGGGATATTACAGTAAGTGAGCAGGTAGAAAATATAAAGAGAGATCTAGCGGATATACCTAACAAGGGGGTAGGCTACGATGTCTTACGATTTATTACCCTGCCTCAGAAATATCCCGGATTAGAATATAGCGTTGAACCTGAGGTTTTCTTCAACTATTTGGGATCCTATGGAGAGCCTGACGTAGAGGGCGCGTCCATACCGGTACTCAAAGCGGTACCCGAAAAGAACTTAGACTCAGAAAGAGAATACGTATTGGATTTTGAAGGTTATGTCGTAGCGAAAAAGCTTACATTTACAGTAGTTTATAATCGGATGGAATATAAGAGAGAGACCATGAATTCCTTTATGGAGAAATTCAAAAAATCATTAAAAAGTATTATGCAATTTGAATAAAGATAATGGATTTTAAGGAGTTTTATCCATTCGAGTAAGCTGAATTTTAACTCACCTTACTCGAATGGAAACCTCCAAGTTTAAAGTTCGTTACCTATAGCACAATAAATACAACTTATCCGAAAGGGGATTAAAAAATGGAAGGACAGCCTATGGTGAGTGTAGTCATTCCTACATACAATAGAGAAAAATTGCTGCCTAAAGCGCTTAATTCAGTAATAAATCAAACCTACCAGAACTGGGAATTGATTATTGTGGATGATAATAGTACTGATAATACCGCTGCATTGGTTAACAGTTATTCAAAGAAGGATAAAAGAATACGTTATGTACGAAATGATCGCAGGAAAGGACCCAGTGGGGCTCGGAACTGTGGGCTACTTCAATGCAGTGGTGAGTATATTGCATTTCTTGATTCGGATGATGAGTGGATGAAACATCACCTGACGGATAGTATGCGTGTGCTATTAAATGAAGACGTAGATGTGTGTTTTGCATTATGGATAGAGGAACGTTCTGGAAACCTTGTAAAATTCGATACGCAGGAAATCCAAGATAAACTGAATAAAGCATTAGAGACGCTGAAACCGAAAACAAAAGATAATTTGATTTTCTTTGGAGAAGGTTTTTATGAATTTACGATACTAGAATCTTTTTATTGCTACCATATAAATACAATGGTCTTTAAAAAATCCATACTCGATTCTGTGGGGTTATTGGATGAAAGCCTCTTTGCAAATGAAGATAATGATTTCACATACAAAGTTTTCCATGATCATGAGATTTGTTTAATCATGGATTACCATTTCATTTATCATCAGGGGCAGGATAACATATACATGTTTATTGACAGGAGTACTGCAGATATTGAAATGATTGCTGAAAACCAAATGCTAATTGATAAGTTAACATTCAATGGAAACCTCGAAAATGTAATGAGGATGAAGCGAAAAAAATATGTAAAGATATCAAACAAAATAAAGGATAAGAAAGCTTGCCTGGCAGCAATAGATAAAAGTATTGCTGAAAAATATTTAACTATAGGTTATATTCATCGAAATAAGAATAAACCCAAGGCTTTTTATTATTATTTAAAAGCTCTATTTTATCAGGTAGACAAATTCACTCTGTTGTTGAT
>JAEZIU010000320.1 GCA_023436485.1 Bacillota bacterium
TGTTGACCCATTGGCATCTCTCGATGTTTCCGGGCAGCAGCATATATCTGTATAGGAACCTCACCTAACGAATATTT
Organism: Bacillota bacterium; assembly: GCA_023436485.1. Taxonomy (GTDB): domain Bacteria; phylum Bacillota; class Clostridia; order Acetivibrionales; family DSM-1351; genus Ruminiclostridium. The sequence continues at coordinate 78 of JAEZIU010000320.1, forward strand.
AATTAACAAAGTAATTATATACCTCTATTGTTCTTTTTTCAATATCTATAGATAATTAAATTTTTTAGAATTTTTTCTCGAATTCTACAGTTGGTTAAGGAGGTTTGCCATTTCTATTGCTGTCACGGCTGCATCATACCCCTTGTTCCCTGCCTTGGTACCTGCACGTTCAATGGCCTGCTCAATTGTATCGGTAGTAAGGACTCCGAAAATAACCGGTACACCTGTGTCAAGTGATATTTTGGCTATCCCTTTTGACACTTCACCTGCCACATAGTCAAAGTGGGGTGTAGAGCCTCTGATAACTGCACCCACGCAAATTACCGCTGCATATTTACCTGAGTTTGCCATTTTCTGTGCTGCAATAGGTATCTCAAAAGCACCCGGAACCCACGATACAGTGATATCCGATTCCTCAGCCCCATGCCTTACCAAGCCGTCTATTGCCCCGGACAAAAGCTTGCTGCTTATAAACTCATTAAATCGCCCTACAACAATTCCAAACTTCAAACCACTTGCAATAAGATTACCTTCATTTATTTTAATCGACATTTTTATTTTCCTCCTGATGTGCTGTTGTATTATTCTGACTTGCATTATTGTTTAGGCCTTCAAATAAGTGGCCCATTTTTTCTTTTTTGGTTCTAAGATAAAATTCATTCTTTTCATTTTCTTTTATTTGTATAGGCTCTCGTCCAACAACTTCCAATCCATAGCCATTTAACCCAACCAGTTTTTTGGGGTTGTTAGTCAGCAGTTTTATTTTCTTTATTCCTAAGTCATACAAGATTTGGGCACCTATGCCGTACTCTCTCAAGTCTGCCGGAAAGCCCAGTTTTATATTCGCTTCAACAGTATCCATTCCTTGGTCCTGCAGCTCGTATGCACGTATTTTATTTATCAGACCGATGCCCCTTCCCTCCTGACGCATATAAAGCAAAACGCCTTTTCCTTCATGGTTGATTCTGCTCAATGCGGCTTCAAGCTGTTCTCCACAGTCGCACCTTTTAGAATGAAAAGCATCACCTGTGAGACATTCAGAATGTACTCTGACCAGAATGGGGTCTGTTGAACCTGCTACATCCCCCTTGACAAGTGCTACATGGTGTTCTCCATTAGTAGTATTCTCATAACCTATTATTTTAAATTCGCCATAGGCAGTAGGCATTTTTGCTTCCGCAGCTCTTTTAATCAACTTTTCATTTTTTCTGCGATGTTCAATAAGACCTGCTACCGTTATTATCTTTAAACCATGCTTTTGGGCGAATTCCAGTAATTGCGGAACTCTTGCCATCCTTCCGTCATCATTCATTATTTCACATATTACACCGGCGGGATGCAGTCCGGCCATTCGGGCCAGATCAACCGCAGCTTCGGTATGTCCGGCGCGTTTGAGAACCCCTCCATCCCTTGCTATAAGCGGGAATATATGCCCCGGTTTTTTGAAATCACCTGAACACGCATTTTTATTGGTAAGTTCAATTATTGTGTGTGCTCTTTCAAAGGCTGAAATGCCTGTTGTGGAATCCTTGTGGTCTACAGTTACCGTAAATGCCGTACCGAGACGTTCCTCATTATGGTTTACCATGGGGAAAAGCTCCAGTTCTTGTGCTCTGTCTGATGTTAGCGGAACGCATATCATGCCTTTTCCATAGGTAGCCATGAAATTTATACTTTCCGGGGTAGTCTTTTCGGCGGCCATAAGGAGGTCACCCTCGTTTTCCCTGTCTTCGTCATCTACCACTACAATTATTTTGCCTTGGCGAATATCCTCTATTGCTTCTTCTATTGAACTAAAATTCATAAAACTCACTTCCTTTTTTATTTTATATTACATAAATCCGTGTTCCCTAAGAAATTCAGCTGACAAATCCTTTTTGGAAGGTTCTGTCTCCATGGTTTCGCCTTTTAACATCTTTTCTACGTACTTTCCTATAACGTCACATTCTATATTTACTATGTCGCCAATACTTTTAGTGCCAAGTATAGTGAATCCCCGGGTCAGTGGTATAAGGGAAACCGTGAAGGTATTTAAAGTCAGCTCTGCTATGGTAAGACTTGTACCATCCAGAGCCACCGAACCTTTTTGAACAATATATTTCATGATTTGTTCAGGTGCAGTAATTGTAATAAGAACTGCATTATCCTCTTTTTTCACCCCTGTAATAGTCCCCGTTCCATCAATATGACCGCTGACTATATGACCTCCCAGCCTGTCAGCAAGTCTTAATGCCCTCTCCAGATTTACTTTTCCACCGGGTTTCAGCTTTTCAAGTCCTGTTTTCCTCATGGTTTCAGGCATTACATCCGCCGTGAACCAGTTTCCTCCTAATTCAGTAACCGTAAGGCATATGCCGTTTACAGCTATGCTGGCTCCTTTAACAGTGCCTTCAATTACAGTCGTACATTCTATGGAAAGTTTAATTGAGCTGCTGCCATATACAATGTTTTTTACACTTCCCATTTCCTCAACAATTCCCGTAAACACGCTTGTCACCTCCCAAATCGCTATTTGTCTACAATATATCCCTCAATAAGTACATCTCTGTCAAACCTTTCAACTCTGATATCCGACAGAGCTATTGCATCCTTCATTTTATCTATTCCATTCCCTCCTACAGGTGTTACAGCCGAAGTACCGCCTATTATTTTAGGCGAAATAAAGGTCATTACCTTATTCACTATGCCTGCCTCAAGTGCCGAAAAATTAAGAGTACCGCCTCCCTCCAAAAGAACACTGTCAATTTCAAGCTTGTACAATTCCTCCATAAGCTCCCTGAGATTCACCTTACCATTTTTCTCAGTAGTTTTTATAATCCTTACCCCACGGGATAAAAGCTGAGTTTCCTTGTCTTTATTGATTTTATCTGTAGTTGCAAGTATAAGTCCTGCCTTTGAATCACAGTCTATAGCCCTACTGTCCATTGGAATTCTTCCATTACTGTCAACTACGATACGGACAGGGTCAATGCCATCTCCTAAGGACGGTCTTGCAGTCAATGAGGGATTATCATTTATTATTGTGTTTACCCCTACCATGATTGACGATACTCTGTTACGTATTTTATGGACGTACTCTCTTGAGAGTTCACCGCTTATCCATTTTGAGTCGCCTGTAACTGATGCAATTTTACCATCCAGCGTCATTGCAGTTTTCATAATTACAAATGGAAGCCGTTTTGTTATATAGTGTATAAATATTTCATTGAGTTTTTTTGCTTCTTCCTCAAGAACTCCCACTATTACATTAATATTGGCATCTATTAGTATTTGTATGCCCATTCCTGCTACCTTGGGATTTGGGTCCACCATGGCTACAACTACTTCCTTGATTCCGGACTCTACAATGGCTTTTGCACATGGAGGCGTCCTTCCATAATGGGAACACGGCTCAAGATTCACATAAATAGTAGCCCCTGAAATATCAGTGGTAGCATTTTGAAAAGCACAAACCTCCGCATGGGCACACCCCAAAGCTTCATGGAAACCTTCGGAAATTATTTCTCCATTCTTTACTATAACTGCTCCAACCAATGGATTGGGATTTGTTCTCCCCCATCCTTCTTTTGCAATTTCCAAAGCCCTTTTCATATAAAATTCATGTATATTCATTTTATTCTCCTTGCTTATATTTTCTAAAAATACAAAAATCCCCAGAGGTAGGCAACCCCCGGGGACAAAATAGCAAAATTAAATACACTATCTTTCATCCAGACTGTACTGTCGGCTCCGGAGTTTGACCGGATCTGCTTTCGCTCGCGGGCTTATAGCTAATGCTATCTACCGCCGGTAAGGATTTTCACCTATCCCTGAAGTGTCATTACTTATTATTAACATATTTTATTAAAGTAAACTATAACAGTATTGGATATATTAGTCAAGGTATAGTTTTATTACCAAAACACAGAACACGAATATTAGTCTACATAAAATAATAATGAGCTAAAGAGGTATTTATAGTGCTTTGTTTTAGGTAAATTATTGTATACACAATTTTACCTCTTTACAAGAACATTTGTTCGGATTTATAATGATTATACGAACAAACGTTCTGACTGGAGTGACTTTATGGATAGAGTAATTTTACACTGTGACCTGAATAATTTTTACGCCTCTGTTGAATGTCTGTATAATCCACAGTTCAGGGATTATCCTTTAGCAGTATGCGGAAGTCAGGATTTGCGTCACGGAATCGTCCTTGCTAAAAATTATATTGCGAAAAAGTTTGGAATAAAAACAGGCGAGGCTATCTGGCAAGCAAAACAAAAATGTCCAAACCTCGTTGTTGTTAATCCTAATTATGCTTTATACCTGAGATTTTCAAAAGAAGCCAGAGAAATTTATTCCAGGTATTCCAATCTTGTTGAGAGTTTCGGCATAGATGAGTGCTGGATTGACGTTTCTGAAAGCACCAAGCTCTTCGGTGACGGAGAAAAGATTGCAGATGAAATACGTGAACTTATTAAAACAGAGCTTGGTGTTACTGCTTCAGTGGGAGTTAGCTTTAATAAGATATTTGCAAAGCTTGGGTCTGATTTAAAGAAACCTAATGCTACTACTGTTATTAACCAAAATAATTTTAAGGAAATGGTTTGGAATTTAAACGTTGGAGAATTGCTTTACGTAGGCAGGTCAACCCGTAAGAAACTTATCCAGGTCGGCATAATGACTATCGGAGACCTTGCAGGAACGCCTCTCTCTTTCATTAAAAGGTATCTTGGAAAATGGGGAGAAACTCTCTGGAATTTTGCTAATGGCATGGACTATTCGGAAGTAACTGCTACAGATTATCAGGAAACTATAAAAGGCATCGGAAACAGCATGACAACTGCCAGAGATCTTGTAAGCACAGAGGATGTCAATGTTACTTTTACTGTGCTGGCCGAAAGTGTTGCACATAGGCTTAGAAAACACAATTTAAAGGGTTCAACAATACAGATTTATATTCGTGATAACGAGCTTGCATCATTTGAACGGCAAGCAAAGCTCCCGGTTCCCAGCTATATATCCGGTGAAATTTCACGTAAAGCTATGGATATTTTTAATGCAAATTGGAGTTGGCATAAACCTATTCGTTCTCTAGGTATACGTTCAACTGATTTGGTTACGGCAGACACTCATACCCAGCTTTCCTTTTTTGAGGATTATAATAAGCGTCCACAATTGGAAACTCTGGAATTCAGTATTGATGCTATCCGTGAAAGGTTTGGCCATTACTCTGTTCAAAGGGCAATCTTGCTTAAAGATAGTGCTCTTAATGCCAACCCTGTTGAAGACAATATTATTCATCCTGTTTCATTTTTTAGATAAGGTGATGTTATGAAAAAGGTTTTTGTACAATTAAATGCAACATTTTCAACCAATGGTGAGCTGATACCTGTGTCCTTTGTTTGGGAAGATGGATCAAAATATATAATAGACAAGGTATATGACCATAAAAAAGCAGCAAGTTTGAAAGTAGGAGGCCAAGGTATCCGCTACCGCTGTAGGGTCATGGGAAAAGAAATATTTATTTTTTTTGAGGAGGGCCGGTGGTTTATAGAGGGCAAGTAACTCTTATATCCCCGTCATATACGGAAAATAGTTAATTCCCTCATTGACCCTATCACCGTCGCCGACCCATTCACCTTTTATATTGTCATAGACCGAAGGCCCGGAGTACGAATTCCAGTAGTTATTTTGGGCATTAATGGTCATTATTGATGCTTTAATATTATACATTCCATTGGGATTCTCTGCAAAAGTGTTGCTAAATAACATGGGTTGTATGTTTGTATTAAAAAATATACTGTAAGCATATGAATTACTTATTTCTGAATTTGTCAAGTTAAGCGTTCCTTCAACATTAATTGCACAACATGGACTATAACGAGAGTAATTCGCTCCTGCATACCTAATTTTAACTTTATCGCCGTTGAATTCTCCTGTACCATATACGATTATTCCAGACCAATAGTCATAGTACCCGGTTATCCCGCTTCCTCCATATGCCTCATCTTTATGGCTTGTAAATACTATAGGACTGTCTTCCGTTCCCATCGCATTAAATTTACCATATACGTAGACACTACTTGCTTTTGAACTGCTTTTTATTATTGTTCCCGGCTGTACCGTCAATGTTTTATCATTTGGTACCAATACAAAATCAGCTAAATAGTACACACCATTACTTAGTGTTATATCCACAGCTGTGTTTCCGCCAATACCTACACCGTTACATGATGCTCCTTTTATGGTATTCCCTCCATAGGTGTTGTCGACTATCCCGTTGAATATTGATGAACTTAATCCTCCCAGATTAACATATATTCCGCTTTCTGTATTATTTAACAAATTGTTATTTCGTACACTTAAGTTTCCTGTTCCAAATATATCTATATAGATGCCCGTTCCCCCATTATTTGCTATCGTATTTCCTTCTAGCAAAGCATTTCCTGTCCCGGCCTGAGATACATAAACTCCACATCCACTATTGCCAGATATGGTATTATCCTCAATATCCATGGTATTATTGGCATCTGTACTTATGTTGTTAATATATATCCCAATTCCTTGATTACTAATTATATTATTGTTCTTTACCTCTGCATCAAAGCTTGTATTCAGATATATACCATAGTTTTTAGAGTTACTTACTTCTGAATTTGTCAGGTTAAGCTTTCCTTGAACATTTATTGCACAGCGTGAACTATAACGAGAGTAATCAGCCCCTGCATACCTGATTTTTGTATTATCACCATTGAATTCTCCCGTACTAGAGACAGTTATTCCAAGCCAGTAATCATATGATCCTGTTATTCCGCTTCCTTCATATGCCGAATCATTGATATCGGTAAATACAACTTTATCCGATTCAGTCCCTGAAGCTGTCAGTGTACCATTTACAATAATTTCTGTCCCCTGATTAAACTTCACAATTACGCCTGGGTCAATCTGGAGTTTTACACCTTGTTGAACAATTGTAGTTCCATCAACTACGTAAGTATAGTTGTTAGTCCATATTGTATTTTCAGAAATATATCCACTAACATGAATAGTATCTGCTGAGGTATCATATGTTTCTGCATATACAATATCTCTTTGTTTATTTACAGGAATTAACCCTATTACAGTCAGAACTATTAGTATTGAAAAAAATAGTTTAATTAATTTTTTCATTGTTTTACCTCCCCATTTATTGTTATAAATGTATATTTTACACTTTTATACAGTAATCCTTCTTTTTTCCAAATTAAATTTGTTACCATTTACTAACCATGCAACATTTTATTCCAATATGAGCTAATGCCTGTTTTTTTGTTTAGGAATATAGAGTAAAATATATAATAGACAAGGTAAGCGAGTGACTTGGAGGAGAAATATTTATGTGTGGAAGATACGCTATTTTTACAGAGGAAGAAAATCAGGAACTCAGAAATATAGTTAATGATATTAATGATAAACTTAATGAAAAGGCTGCAACAATGAAAACAGGTGAGATTTTCCCCACTGATACCGTTCCGGTTATAACTGATATTTCTTCTGATGGTAAAAAATCAACTGATTTGTTCAAGTGGGGCTTTCCTAATTTCAAACAGTCCAGCGGGGTTATCATAAATGCCAGAAGTGAAACTGTTCATGAAAAACCAACCTTCAGAAAGCTTCTGCAATCAGGAAGATGTATTATCCCTGCAAGTGGTTTTTATGAATGGAGAAAAGCTGACGGTAAAAAAGAAAAGTATTTTATTCGCTCTGCAGCAGGTAATGTAATATACATGGCGGGACTGTACAATACCTTCACTGATAATTTGGGAACTGTAAATAACAGATTTGTTATCCTGACTACAGATGCAAACGATCAGATGTCTTATATTCACAGCAGGATGCCTGTAATTTTAAGGCCAGAGGATTCTTTTGTCTGGCTTGATTGCAATAGTAATTATTTAAAGGTTGCAGAGCTTTTTAAACCTTACGGCGGAAGTATTTTGTTAAATAAAATTGGGTAAATAAATCCGGTTTTATATGATTTTTAATTGATCATTGAAAACCGGATTCAACAGGATTTCTATTTGTAAGGTAAATCTTTTACGATACCCAAAAGGTACTGCTTCATAATAGCAAAGTCGATTGCGTCTACAGTATTATCTACATTAAGATCAAAAACTTCAGTGTATGTATGTTCAGAACTCATCAAATACTTCTTAAAAGCGGAGAAATCCAAAGCATCAATACTTCCGTCATTGTTATAATCTCCATATCCTATTGTAGGAGTACTAGTACCAAAAAAGTTAACTTTTTGCATTTCTGTCCACATAGCTTTTGCTGTTGCTACGCTTCCGGCTGTAGTAGGATGTATACCGTCAGATAGTGTATACTCTGATAAATGTCCGTCCCATGTTGGTCTTATATCAAAGAAATATGTTTCCGGCTTTACTGCTGCGTTAGCTACTGTAGATTGCATTATAGGTCTTAATGCATCCAATTTTCCCTTTAAACCGTTGAGATCTCCGTTTGGATTAGGATAGAACAAATAAAATACTTTAACAACGCCATCAGCTTTCATTTGTTTCAATAGATTAGTAACTGCATCTGTTGCATTTTTTATAAAAGGAGTGCTTTCATTATATGGTGCAGGAGTATAACCTTGAAGGCAATCGTTTCCACCACCATCCATTATTACATACTTAACTTTGCCGGAACTAATACCATTTGTGTACTGAGAAGGAATTCCATTATTTGCTAGTGTAGCTCCGGATACTGGATTGTTTCTAAATCTATCATTTGCACCTAAAACACCAGCATTTCTAGCTTCATTTTCTAAGGCTCTGACAATTTCACCAGACAAAGCGAAATATGAATCTCCAATAACCATAACGTCACTTCCGTTGATTTGAGGGGTGGCAGCAAAAATAGTTGAGGGTGCAAAGCTTGCCAGAATAACAGCCATGATGATAGAAAATAAGAGTAGTTTTTTCATGTTTCTTACCTCCAAAAGATAATTTTATATATGAATTCACTATGATACTAAAATTTTTATTGTGAGGTTTATGGCGAAGAAATAACTATTTTAACAATTTCATTGAATGCATTCGGTGAATTTCAATTTGTATTACATTATATTACATATTAGTAATTAAATAAAGGAAATATTGTAAAAACATAAAAAATATAGGAATTTTGAATAATATGTGGTTTGGGTTGAAGTTTTCTTATTAAAAACAAGGATATGGAAGACCAGGATCGGGCTGGCATGGTAGTACCAGAGGGCTAGAGGTTATTTTTCTTCATTTCGTTTTTTTGTTCGAGCTTTCCGAAACGTACACTTTTTAAAGTAAACTTATTATCCGATAGTAGTTGAAATTAGTGCTTTTCGAGAGTTTTTTCAATCAACCCGTTCTATATTTATAACTATGTTCAGCGACTAACCTCAAATCTTTAAACGATTTATAATATTTATGGTAATATATGAGTCCCATCTGGCGTACTTAGTTCTTCATTCCATCCCGAGTTTATATAATCTTGAACAAATGATGGATGTTTATGAGAATTATAGTACGGCGAAAACTTAATATGCCTTCCATAACTATAAACGATTCTACCGTCCTTTTCATTCCTAGGTATATTATTGGGACAACTGTGATGTCCCTCAAAATAAACACCACCATGGTGTGAAGCAACTAACCAGTCTAAATCATTAAAGTAGCAAGTCTCGATATGCTCATACCGATTATCTCCAGGAATTAAATACCTGCGGACAACATCATTACCTTCTTCATCTGTCTTTACTAATTGAACAAGAAGTCCAATCCCATTATTATGCCAATGAGTATCTCTGCCTTTTGCAACAAAAATTGTACCAATAGGATCAACATTTTGATCTGAATAGGCAACATAAAGATTACCAGCGTCAGATAATTCGACTCCAAGCTTGTACGCTTCCGGACTAAGTTTTTGTCTTGGAACTATCCACATACAATTATATGCATCCTTGAAATAGCGTATACTAACCCAATGGTCTCTATGCCAATGTGATAACACTATTGGTGGTTTATTTGATAAATCTAAAGATATCGAACCTAAAGGATATGTAATACTATCCCGTCTCTCTCCACCACCAAAATCGAGGTATAAAACTGGTTTTAGCTGTGAATCACATACGGCAGTACATAAACCTTGTCCAACATTATATACTGCTACATGATATTTTTCATCCTTAGAATACCCTTTTAAGTCCGGATCAATCTTGTAATTTAAATCATCAAAGTTAAAGTACCTGGATAAATTCCTTTTTACACCTTCATCAACTGTACGAATTGATTTGAGTCTAAATGGTATGTTTGGCTCAATTTCACCTTCATGAATAATTTCAGCAGCATAGTCTAAATACACAACTGCATTACTTTTATCTTTCGATGTGAAGCTACCTTCTATTAGAAACCAATCATGTTCGACAAGATAATATTCCTTGTTTAAGTCATGCTTTGATGCTCTGTATACGCTATAAAAATCTCTTTTATCAATTTCTAAGCAAAGATTAAAAGTATCAAGCTTTTTAATAAATTCACTTTTATTCGCCTGAATACTATCAAAGCCCTCTTCATTTAGAACAAACGATAGGTCTAAGCAATCTACCATGTTAAAATCTAAGATCAGGTTGTTGTCACAATCAGAGTACAAGTCAAGAAACCCATAAAATCTGTTTTTGATTCTTTGAAACAGTTCTTTATTTTTGTAGTTAACCTTTTTAATGCTGTCCAAATAATCATCTAAACTAACAATTTCTTTTCCCATATCCCTAAGTTCTTTATCTTTAGCAGTATCTTTTAGTCTAAATTCAAAGAAATTGTTAAAAAAAACAGGGTCGTTTTTAAGCCTATCCCCAAAAGTCTTTTCTATGGCTTGTTTAATATATATATCATGATTATTACTTCTAAAATCAACACTGATCCTATTATAAGGATCTCGCAATTCGTATCTGTATATAAATGCCATATATACCCCCTATTTAACGTATAAACTCTCAGTCACGGTTTACATTTCTAAAGTTAAGATAATAAAAAAATCAATCTTAGCTATTTTCTTTATATAAAATAGTATATCTTTCAATTTGCTTGGGGCAAGTTCCATGTATCAAATTTGTTCAATTTATTTTCCCTCAACCCATCGGTCCATAAAATCCCAATCCTTAACTTTTCCATTATCTTTTAGTATATTAAGGTAAATTCCATCGCCTTTTCCGACCTGCCAAATTGCCTGAGCAGAATTACCATTATCACTGATTCCAGATTTTTTTACGTATTTGAAAAATTCATCTTTACCAGGTCCGAAGGTTTCTGCAACATATGAAACCAGGTAGATATCTATCACACTTGCTCCTAAGTCAGATGGCCTTTTTGAAAGGATATGCTGTCGAATGATATCTTTCCATTTATGCTTAGAGGTGTTTAATATGGTTGTCTTTATTTCATCGACCAGATATGCTTTATAACTTCTTTTTTCCCAAGGCTTTAACTGTTCAAAATCTCCATTAGCAGCAACAAGCTTTTCAAGCATATTTTCAACATTACATACTGTCGGGATAATTTTTGTAGTAAGACTCCTACCTCTTAAGTTATCAGGTAGAATATGCTTTATTTTATCAATGTATTTTTGATTTACTTGTTCCAAAATAAATATCTCCTATCATCAGTTTATATATGATTAAGTTATCTTAACCAGTTGTTTTTATGTTGACTTCTATGTAACACGTTTGAGCAAACAGCAACTCCTGCCCTCTATAGGACCAAAGGAATACATCTGATATTCCGTAGATTCAAGTCTACCTCTTAAAACCTTCAAATTATAATTCCGCTCACCTTTTATCCACCCCATAAAATGCTTTCCGAGTTCCTGAACTGCTGTATCCGGTAATATGGATCAAAAAAGTATAGGTACTCGCTATCTGCACCGGTACATAACATATAGTGATATATTGAACCTGACTTATTAAAACATACAGAACATAAAGCTACACCACCGGAATTTAAACATTTTACTATTCTATTGTTCTGGGTCAGTTGAACCTCTTCTTGCTTAAGATATTCACATTTCAATGCAAAGTTCTTATTTTTCACTGTAAACAGCTCAAGCCATTGTAAAATAAATTGGCATGCCAAACCTGTTGTACCGCCTTTGCCAACAGATAATTCAAAGCATTTAAAAAAGTTGTAGGCACACATTCAAATTCAGTTGATTGGCACTTAAGCGGTATTTTCATTACAAATTACCTCACTGCTATAATTAATATTTAAATTTATTTCAGTTTAAAACAATCAACCTTTAAACCATATACAACGACTTCTATTTCCAGTAGATCACAAGCTTTTTGCAATTTTGGTGATACTTTACCATCACAAATTATCATTTTTCTTATATTTCTATCTGGAAATTCGGTTTTGATGTCTCTTACATAACTTGAAATCTGTATTGGAATATTATCAGTTAGGCAATCTGGACCTTTTAGTTCAGCTACAATCAAGTTTCCTTTCAAATCCTCTAAAAGTAAATCTAGTCTATCACCATCAGGTAGGACTTTTTCATAATCAATGACTTTAACTCCACTTTCTATTATCTCTGGGTTCTTGCGTATCAACTTTTGAATTTCACTCTCTTTTACTTGATGAACTTCATCAAATGGAATTATGTCCTCGCCCTCATCATAGAAATAAAGGTGGTACTGCACTGCATCTGCATTCTCGATCTTAACATTGTTTTCACGCTTATTTATTTCGTCAAGTAAAGTCCTTATATCATTTGAGTTTAATTCCCTGTGAGATCTGGTAGCAGATCCAATAATTTGAACCTCAGATCTCTTGTTGTTTGATAGATCACTAAAATTAATATTTAAAGACAACTTCTCTGCAAGAGTTTTGTTAAAACGAAGTGGTTTTCTTAGCCTCTTTGATAAGCACTTATCGCCAATAAATACCCAGTCATCAAATTGTGCATCACAAGTAATATTCAGATCAGCCTGGGCAATTTTTCTTGAGATTACTTTATCGATAACAATATAGCATGTAATATATTTTTCAGAACCAATTTTTGTATGAAAGAAAAGGTAACTGCCTTTTGAAAGCTTATTCTTAAGGTTTTCACCTCGTGATCCACTATCACCATAAATTAATTGTTTGAAATCCGGATCTTTATGTCCCTTTATTGGTGTATACGGAATTAAATAACTTATTGTCATATTATCTCCCCCACATCAAATAAAATAGTATTGTCCCTTGCAAAATTATTTTAACAGAATTACTTATATAGAATGGTGTCACTCAATCGCTCATAAACTACCGGAAACAGCATATCCTTAAGTTGATTCTGGAACTTTGCGTCATCTAAAACCTTATTAAACAAAGTTTCATTCTGCCCAAAACGGCTAAAGAATTAAGTTCTTGCAGGTATACTTGTGCAACTGATAACATCCTCCCCAGTACCACAGGCAGGGTCATACAGCTTTCCAATTGTACTATCTTTTCTAAGCACATCAGAGTCTCATTGAAACGTATACGGTTCAGCTATACTCCATATAAAATTTGCTTTTTCCCGAAAGTTAATTATTCGTATATTTTCCAGCTTATTAAAATGAATTTGTTTCAAGTCATCGTTTGTTATTTACTAAATAATACCATATTTTGTAGATTAAATGAAGATTTTTGCAACTTTACTGCATATAAAATAATACCAAGCATTTCTATTGTTGCAAATCGAATTTACAACAAAAAAGTGCGAAAAATACTTCCGTTAGCAAAACTGCATATAAAAAACAAGGGTTTCAGCTATTCGCTGAAACCCTTGTTTTTTGGTGCCGAAGACCGGAATCGAACCGGTACGATATCACTATCGCTGGATTTTGAGTCCAGTGCGTCTGCCAGTTTCACCACTTCGGCATACATAACATCTGCTGCTTGTATATATTAACACAGAAAGTCTTATAACGCAATACTAAAATTACAAAAAACTAATAATTTTTAAAAGCTATTTAATACCGCATATTTTCTTTACAAGGTAGTCTAAATCCTCATTTTTCTTGAACTTATATGTTCCTGAAATAATCTTTCTGGAAGCTTTGTAAGAGTGAATAACATTGGTAAAATCTTTTTCGCTTGTTATAATTCCTTTATCAAGAAGTTGTTCCGTTACCTCTTGCGAAATATGACCGTCTTCTATTTCAATTACAATATTTCGTTCGTTAGTATCAGCACTTGTTTTGTCTTTGCTTGGGGTACTAGTCTTATCCGCAACTTCAGTTGAAGCCTGGGAAACTGTACTTGCTCCCGGAGACTTTTCATTTGTAGCGTAAGCTACTGTACTGTCTGCTGCTTCCGAATTATTTTCATTTAGTATTTTAACAGGTTCTATCAAGCCATAGCTTTTTGCACGGCTGATTATCTCGTCCTTGCTTAGTTCCTTTTGTGTCCCCCCGGAATAAATCATCCCGGCTATTGCGGTTATAATCATTCCGATACCGATTCCCAACAAAATACTTTTCTCGTGCACTTTTCTCATCTGTATACTCCTATATGAATATCACTTCTAAATTGTAAATTGCACTATTTGCTACTGCTTAAACCACGTATAAGTCCGATTTCACCTTTTCCCATTTTCATTTTTTCTGCAATTTCATCATTGCTCAAGCCCTGTTCAATTAATTGCAGTACTTGCTTTCTTCTGCTATTGAGTACTAATTTTGAAGGCTTTTCATCGTCTTCCTTGGTATCAATTATTTCATTGGTTGTATCGTTTTGCTGCTTTTTACCGTTTTGCATATTCTTGTAATTCTGTATATTTGTAAGCTTTTGAATATCTTGACTAATTTGCTGATTAATTTTATCGACTTGAGTTGAAAGCTCCGGGTCTGAAATAATCTGTTCCTCTATTTTTATCTGCTCTTCTTCTTGAATTTTGTTAACAGGTTTTTCTTCAACTTTGTCTTGGTTATCCATATCTTTCACTTTTTTAAAAAATTCCTGATTCTTTTCAGAAATTACTGTTACAACGTAATCTGACATTCTGTTAAGTTCATGTATCATTTCTTCTGAATCCTGAATTAAACCGAACATCTCATCCTTTTTTCGGTCAAATTCTTTAAAAAAGTCTTTACCGTTAGCCCTATCCATTATAATCAGGAAAAGAGATACTGCTACCAAAATAACTCCCAAGAATATTATAGTAACGTAAAATGCTCCCATATCCACCTCTAAAACTTATCTTTTGTTTTTGTCAGACCCGAATGTCTATCGTGGGTCTGTCATCATCCTTATTCTGCCGTTTCTTTTTCTTTTCATTCTGCCTTGAATTATCTTTTTCTTGCTTTTCTTTAACACGACCGTTTTGTACATTTTCTCTATTTACAACCTGTTTTAGCCTGTTATCTATGTTCGTCTGATTTGCTGTTTGCTGCTGCTGATGAATTGCCTGATTTTTATTAACGTCGTCGTTATACATTTTTGATACTTCAGATGTCTTTGGAATTACCATCTGAAAATCTATAGGTTTTATTGACAAAAAACCGCCCCCCATGCCGGATTTACATAACTAAGCAATCCTTAGAAATACTTTTAATAAGCATATGGAAAGAGCATTGGCCGATCTCTGATTACTTATCAATTGGCCCAACACGTACATCTGCACCGTCTCTGTACAAGGTACAGTATTGAAGTGGTTCCTTTACATACATCATACATGTTCCGATCGCAACCTTTACACCGGGATAAATATAGCTTAATGCACGTATTTTACCATTGCCTTCTTGTTGCAGCTTTTCATCCAGAAGTGCTACTTCATGCTTTACTTCATCAATTTTTGATGATAAATACACTTTTGTCCGGACACTCTTAGTTAAAATCTCCTGCTTATCCGGAGTCAATGCACCCGCACTTTCCATCTTACGTAATATTGTAATTGCCTGATCTGCCTTTTTTATATCACTTTCCATTGAAATCATTTCTTCTCTTGCATTTTTATATCTTTCTCTTACAGAAGGATCTGCACCGACTTCCACGTCTGTAATTGTAGCCATGTGTGATCCGATAACCTTAGCTACAACAATGTTTCCGACTTTACACGTACCTCCGACCAAGAGACCTTTGTTACCTGTTAGCTCCAGCTTATTCCCACATTTCACGTTACTGTGCATTATGGCTTCAGCCTGTATATTATTACTTGCTTCTATGCTACTGTATTCTATGTATCTCGCTACTATATCACCGCCGGCAATGAGTGTACCTTTACCCATCCCCTGCATTCCCCGACGTAATATAATATTCCCGCCAGCTTTAATTGTTGCACCTTCAACAACACCAAAAACTTCAACATTTCCACCAGCTTCTACTGAGAAACCAGACAAAACATTACCCTTTATAATAACGCTCCCTACGAAACTTACATTTCCCGTTGAATTATCTACATCAGCAGGAACTTCATGGTTTGTATATACGCTTACTTTTGTAGCATCCAGATATTCAACTTCTCCCGCCGTTGCTGCAATCAGGGTTTGTCCATCTGCAGATATTGCAACATTCTTCCCCCTTGGGAGAACCGCAAGTTTTCCGTTTACAGCGTTAATAACTCTCCCTTTAACGGTTTTACCTTCCACTCCTTTTACAGGCGGAACCAATGAGCAAAGTACCTGCCCATCTTGAACCGACTGAATCAGGTTTAGTTCCCTGTAATTTATTCTACCATCCTCCATTAAAGTTGGAGTTTTATTAACATCAGTGTTAAAATGATATGTAACCATTCCATTTTTACCGTTTGTTGGTGGAATGCCTTCCGCTACACAAAATGCTTCGTTGTACATAGGGCTCTCAGCAAGATAATTTATTATATCTTCTTTAATTCCAAAAACTACTCTCTGACTTTCAAGGGCCTCAATAATATCTTCTTTTGTAATTGCTAAATTGTCTCCCGTGTTGTAAAGTGTTATAAATGCTTTAAGTTCATCCGGTGAAACGGTTACCAAAACTTTCAAATCTTTTTGTTCTGCCATATTCTCTCCTTTACGATTCAAGAATTATCCTATGCCTAAACAGCTTTCCTTTCATTCTAAGTAGTGCTTTCGTATGCAACTGAGAAATTCTTGATTCGGTTACATTCATTATAGCACTTATTTCCTTTAAAGTCAGTTCTTCAAAATAATAGAATGTAATTACTGCTTTTTCTTTCTCAGGTAACT
>JAEZIU010000033.1 GCA_023436485.1 Bacillota bacterium
GTGTTGAATCTTACCAGGAGGTTGCTCAAAGGGCCAAGCGTCCATTCTTTGGAATTCAGGCGTGCGGATGGATGACTGATAAAGCTCCTATACGTGGAATTGAGCATATGGCGGAATACTATATAAAGATTATTCGCAAAGTACAGCCGGAGGGTCCATACGATTTGGGGGGATATTCCTTAGGGGGGGCAATAGCCTATGAAGTTACACGTCAACTGCAGGAAATGGGGCAGGTTGTTGATACAATTGTAATGTTTGACTCACACGACAGCAACGGTCTTAAAAAAATAGTAGTGACAGATAAATCCAATATGCTTCAGGCAGTCAACACATGGATAATTTCAACGATGATACAGAATCCGGAAAAACTGGCAGAAGCCATTATACACAGGGATCAGATCGACGTGAATTTAGGGGATGAAGAGTTTCTAACTCAAATAATAAATCTTGCAATACAAAGAGGATTGACAAAACCCGAGGCTCAATTATACGACCTGGTGAGGAAAACAGTAGAGATTCAAAGCGCATATGAAAGAAAGAATTTTTCGGTTCTTCCGTTATTGAATCCCCATAGCGTTAATTGTTATTATTTCCTTAACAAAAGCGGGTTACTATACGGTGATTTGGATGGATACTTTTCTGCTGTACCGGACTCTTCAATTTTGCTGGATCATACAGAATACTGGGAAGAATGGGAGAAGCAGCTGCAGAATTTTCATATCATTGAGGTAGATGCTTCGAACCATATGACACTGCTATCTGACCCCAAAACAAATAAAACCATTTTTGAGTTCTGCAGTAAACTCTATTCTGAGAAACACATAAGCAATAGTTCTCTCTTAGCCTATATGGAAGAGTATGAAAAGAAAAACCAAATAGAGACAAAGGACGTATGAAATTGATTGTTAAGTATTTACATTTAATCCATGTTTAGATAGAATACTAATGTATGGGTGATAAATCTTGATCGGTATTGAAATTCAAATTTATGATCCGGAGATAAAGCCATACAGCATTTTTATAACTTGCTTAAATGAAAGGAATCGAACAAGTGAAAGAAGAAATTGCAGTAGAAAGTACTAGCGGGATAGCTAAAAAAAGCAATAAGACACCGGATATTTTTAACGGACCTATTGCAGCCACAACCTTAAAGCTAAGTACCCCGCTTATAATCAGCCAAATTTTGGTCATCGCCTATACATTTACCAACATGCTTTTTATCACAATGGTGGATAGGCAATCAACTGCCACTGTTAGCGGTATCGGGTTGGTGCTCCCATTATACATGTGCGTTGACAGCTTGGCTGCAGGCCTATACATGGGCGTTAATTCTTTGATTGCCAAGGGTATAGGTGAAAATAACAAGGAAATTATTAATAAAACAGCCAAAACAGGATTGGCGATATCTATCGGACTTAGCTTAATTATTTGTATTATAGGGTATGCTTTTGGAAGGCCTATCATTGAATTTCTGGCTGGAAGCGAGATAACACCTGAAGCTATTGAGTATGGCATTGAATATCTCAAATTTCTTTTACCCGGCATGGCCGCTTTGCTTATATCTTATGTTTTTGCTGGCATGCTTCAGGGAGAGGGCTTGACGAAGTATATTGGATTGTCAGTGTTTATTTCAGCGATTATTAATATAATTTTAGATCCTGTTCTTATTTTTGTTTTTAAAATGGGAGTCAAGGGTGCGGCTATTGCAACATCCATAACTTTTATATCTTCGGTAGCTTACTACATATTTCTATTTGTAACAAAAAAGACAACAATACCGGTAAAGTGGAACATTTTTAAAGCCAGTGGTAAGTTGGTCAAAGAGATTTGTCGTGTAGGTATACCTGCTTCTATCGGATTATTATCATTAAATATTGCAATGATTGTATTGAATAATGTAGTTGGCTCAATAAGCCAACAGGCAATGAATTCATGGGTACTGGTTAGCAGAGTTGATCAGATACTTTTAATTCCAGCCGGAGCTATCGGCGGGAGCACAATAACCATGATCGGTCAGAATTTTGCAAGACGAAATTTTTCAAGAGTAAATAAAATTTTCCGAGTTAATATTCTGGTTAGTGTTGGTGTCTGTGCATTTCTTTCCATATTATACTTCATATTGTCTCCACAGATTTTTGGTATCTTTTCTGATAGGCAGGAAGTTATTAGTGGGTGCGTCCGGCAGGTGCGACTATTGACATTCACTACCGTATTTGTTGCCGGGAGCATGGTGGTTTCATCCTCCTTCCAGGGAATCAGAAAGCCTTTGCCGGATTTAACCATAGTCACTTTGCGTACATTGTTCGGCTATATACTTGTTTCTATGCTTTTGGTCTATGTAGCCGATATGAAATTAAATGGTATATTTATAGGCATTGGAGTCGGAAACGTCCTATCGTTTGCTCTTGCATATTTCTGGGGCGGAAGTGTGCTGAAAAAAGTGAGCAAGGATAATCCTGCCTGACGGCATATATCATGTACTCAATACTTATGATAATAGGATTTCTCACATACCACTTTCAATAGCAAAAATTAGAAATACCCTATCGGATGGGATGAATAAAGTCTTCCGATAGGGTATTTTTGTTAATGGATATTATTTACAAATAAATAAAAAAATGTTATAATATGCATATATTTGTTTAAGGGAGGCAGATCATGAAAAGAAAATACAATTTTGTGGCAACCACAGGAATGTTAATTGCACTTACTGTGTCATTACAATTACTAGGCAGGTATATACCTCTCGGGGTCTATAATAACTTTGTAATCGGACCTTTAGTCAACGCATGCTTGTTTGTTTCAGTTATAATGGTTGGCTGGCCGAGTGGCGTAATTGTAGGTCTTTTATCTCCCTTTGGTGCAATTTTAACAGGATCGGCTATTCCATTATTATTTACACCATTTATTGTAGCAGGTAATTTTTTGCTAGTTATTATATTTAATTTACTTAAAAAGAAAAGAATTATCGGTATTATAGGGGCATCAATCGTTAAAACCACATTCCTTTATGTAGCAATTATATGCATGCTGTCTATTTTGAAGCTTCCGCCTAAAAAATCAGGAATGATGCTTTTTTTATTTAGTTGGCCGCAATTAATTACTGCTTTGTTAGGTGGAGTTATCGCAATAAATGTCTTGAATAGATTGGGCAAGCAAATAACTCAAAAAATAGATTGCTAATATATTTATTTTTTGGTGAAACCTTGGCTTAAATAAGTTTCTTTATAAAACAAGGGGGTAAAAAATATGAATACTATTCCAATGGGTTTTAGACTGCACATTGCTATTTTCGGAAGACGTAATGTTGGAAAGTCAACATTAATAAATGCTATTACGAATCAGCAAATTGCAATTGTCTCAGATGTACCCGGTACTACTACTGATCCGGTTTTTAAAACAATGGAGCTATTGCCGGTTGGTCCGGTAGTTATGATTGATACTGCAGGTCTGGACGACATAGGAGAACTTGGTGCATTACGAAAAGAAAAAACATATGAAGTAATGGATAAAACTAATTTTGCAATTATAGTACTGAATGCACCTGATGGGTTAACACAATTTGAGAAAGAACTTGTTAAGGACCTTCAGCAAAGAGAGATTCCTGCCATAGGCGTAATCAATAAATGTGATTTATATGATGTTTCCAGCGAAATGATAAATAATTTTAAAGACCAACTCGGGATACCGGTAACACGGGTAAGCTCAAAAAATAAAGAGGGTATAGAAGAATTAAAGGAGTTCATTTCTGAAAATGCTGTCTATGACGAATCTCAGCTGAATATTTTGCGGGATCTTGTGTCTCCTGGTGACACGGTAGTACTTATAACTCATATTGATTGTTCAGCCCCTAAAGGAAGAATTATTCTTCCTCAACAGCAGACTATAAGAGATGTAATTGAGTCCGGGGCATCAGTTGTAGTTACTCAGGAGAAACAGCTTGAAAAAACTTTAAAAAATCTTAATCAGCCACCGGTGTTGGTTGTAACAGATTCATTAGTATCATCTTTAGTATCTCCTCTAGTACCGGCGAATATCAAATTGACGAGCTTTTCTGTATTAATAGGCAGACAAAAAGGTAACCTCGAGGAATTTGCCAGAGGCCTAAAAAAAATCATCAATTTAAAAGAAGGTAGCCGGGTTTTGATATCTGAAACATGTACGCATCACCGACAAAAACATGACCTTGGAAGAGCACAAATACCAAATTATGTTAAAAGCTTGACGGGTAAGGAAATGTGTTTTGAATGGTCCTCCGGAACCTCTTTCCCCAGAGATTTAGGCATGTATGACGGAGTAATACACTGTGGAGGTTGTATACTAAATAAGCAGGAAATGAAGTCAAGAATAAGAATAGCAAGAGATAATAATGTTCCTATTACTAATTATGGAATGCTTATTTCATGTGCTCAGGGAATATTAAACCGTATCTTGGAGCCTTTCCCATCGGCACTTTCTATTATTGAAGAAGGTGCATGAGCAAGCGGGAACCTGAGGGATTTTACTTATTTAATATAAAAGTATCTATTTGACTGCTAACTAACAGGTGAAACATGTTTACATTTTTTCTTTATATTATTACTGCTTTTTTATTGATTTTGTCGTATATCAAAAATAAAAAGAAAACTATAATAGCACTAAAAAAGGCATGGAATATCTTTTTGTCGGTTCTGCCTCAATTTCTGGCTATATTGGTTCTGGTTGGACTAATACTGGCTGTATTGGAACCAGAAACTATTAAAAATATTATTGGCACCCAATCAGGTATAAAAGGAATGTTCCTTGCATCCGTGATTGGGTCAGCCACCATAATTCCGGTTTTTATTGCGTTTCCCATTGCATCAGAGCTGTTGAAAAATGGAGCAGGCTTAATGCAAATAGCCGTTTTTGTTTCTACATTAACTACGGTCGGTTTCTTAACAATATCTATTGAGAATAAATATTTAGGAATAAAAGTTGCTTTACTTCGAAATATACTGGCGCTTATATTCTCATTTGTAGTTGCTTTTATTATAGGAGTGGTAATGGGATGAAAAAAATCATTCGAAAATATAGGTTTTTTATTTTAGTTGTACTAGTTAATCTTATTGTAATGATCCTTTCCCCAGATATGGGAAAAAAATCATTGATCTTTTCAGGAAATAATTTTATTAATTTCTTGTTTATGCTTACACCTATATTTATTTGTATAGGGCTGCTAGATGTATGGATAGAGAGAGAAACAATGATAAAAATCATGGGTAATAAATCGGGTATACAAGGAATCCTTGTTTCATTTTTATTGGGAGCTGTTACTGCAGTTCCCTTATATGCTTTATTACCTGTGGCAGGTATGCTTTTAAAAAAAGGTAGCAAAATATCAAACGTTCTAATTTTCTTGTGTTCTTGTACTAGTATAAGAGTACCTTTATTGCTTTTTGAAGCTTCATCCTTTGGATGGAAATTTACCATAACAAGTTTTGTTGTAAACATATTTGTGGTTATTATAATAGCTTTTTTAATAGAAAAGTTATTAACGGATAAGGATAAGAATTCAATATACAACAATGCTACCAATAATTTTGAGTAACTATCCTATTAAAACAAGCCTTTATTAACAGTATAGGCATACAATTTTAAATTAAATATATCAAGAACCATTCTATTACCGCATATTCAGTTAAATGAATAGCGGTTTTTTATGTCCGCATTAAGAATAAATTTAAATATACAGCGTCGGTGACTTGAATGGAGAAATACTAATTTAGACAACATTTTATAATCCATTTTTAGGTTTAAGTAATATTATTTAGTTAATTATTCTTTTATTTTACATTAATGGTACATATGACTATCAAATAGTAAATATATCTGTTAGAATAACTTAACATAATAAATATATTTTAGGTTTAGGGGGAAACATGATATGTTGCGTTTGAGAGAAGCTATAGACGAAAACACTCTTACAATTATTCAAAAAATGTTTATGCAGTATTTGAACGGCTCTACAGTATTGTATGATGCAGATGGAAGCATAGCAAATAGTATTTTTGAGGGGAAGTACTGTAGTTTTCTGAACAAGATTTCATGTAAAAATGCCGGAGCTTGTTATCAAGAAGCTTTAAGTTCAGGGAAATGGATATGTCATGAGGACTGTTGGAGGATTTCAAGAGAAAGCATGACTAAAAAGGAACCAGTGGAAAGAGAGTGTTCAGGAGGTATTAATATCTATGCAGTACCTATTTTTTATAAAGATCAGGTAATAGGCAGCATTAATGCAGGGATCACAAACCCACCATTAATTAAAGACAAGCTGGAAACTGTTGCAAGGATTTATCAAACTAATGTGGACATCTTGATGCAAAACGCTTATGCCTTTAAAAGGCTGACCACTGAGGAAATGGAAATCACCAGAATGCAAATCAGAATGGCGGCTCTACTTATTTCATCACTATATGAGGCAAAAATTAAACAAATTCACGCAGAAGCACGAAACAAGCGAAAAAACAAATTAATAATTGAGAAATCCTTACTTGTTGAGCAACAAAAAACGCAACTGGAAGAAGAATTGGGAAATCTTCGAAATTTGCAAAGGGTAAGTGCTGAACTTCTACTAGAAGGTAACATTCAGGCATTGTATGAAGGATTAATTGATTCGGCAATGCGGATTATGTGTTCTGAATATGCCAGTATACAAATTCTTTTTAATGAAAATGATAAGGAAAGTAAACTTAAACTATTGGCTTATCGAGGGTTCACACCGGATGCTGTTAAGTCTTGGGAATTGATAGATGTTGAAAAAGCATGTACGTCTTGTTCTCAAGCAGTACGTTCTCGACAACGTATAATAGTGTCTGATGTTGAGCACTGTGACTTTATGGAGGGTTCCGCAGATCAGATTGTATATATGAAAACCGGTATTTATGCCGGTCAGTCTACACCACTGATTTCACGTAACGGAAAAATTCTGGGTGTAATATCTACACACTGGTCTAAATGTTATAACCCCACGGAACGTCAATTAAGCCTCCTTGATGTATTGGCAAGACAGGCAGCAGATCTTATGGAACGGAAGATGTCCGAGGAAGCATTGGCCGAAAGCGAAGAAAGGTATCGTACATTATTCGAACATATGAATGAGGGGCTTTTTTTTGCCGAAATAATTTACGATGAGGCAAGAAAGCCTGTTGACTACCGCCACTTGGTTATAAACAATGCTATGTATAAGGTATTTAACTATAATAAAGAGGATATCATAGGTAAAACTGCCAGTGAAGTTTCCATTCTCCCCAACAATTGGATTGAAACATTTGGACAAGTAGCTGTTAATGGTAATCCGGCCTTTTTTGAAAGTTATTCCAAAAATCTAAACCGCCACTTTTTAATCAAAGTGTATTCACCTAAACGAGGTCAATTTGCTTGCCTTATTCAGGATATAACAGAATCTAAAAATCAAAGTCAATTAATCAGACAGCAAAAAGAGAAACTTCAAACAATTATAGAGAATATGTCTGATGGAGTTTTTCTTATGGATAAAGACTATAATTTTTCATTACTAAATCAAGGAGCGAGGGATTTCTTTTACAAACCTGAGGAAATTATTAGTAACGGGGATAGTTTAATAAATACACAATATTTTGATGTGAACGGAAAAATACTTACAGTTGAAGATTTACCTGGGACAAGGTCATTAAAGGGAGAGGTATTAAAAAATCTATTATTAACTACTAAACGCCCGGACAAGACGGTTCATTTTAGTATTAATTCAAGTCCGCTATATGATGAAAATGGAACAGTTGAGTTTGCTATTATTTGTGTAAGAGATATTACAGAAAAAGTTGAACAAGAAAGATTATTAAAAGAGAAAAAAGATCAGCTTGAAATAATTATGGAGAATATGATAGAGTCTTTATATGTTGTAGATAATAACGGAAAATACATTCTTATAAATAAGACAGGAAGAAATAGCATTGATGGGGAACTTCAAAAAGCCGGTGACAGCTATAAGTATGTAGAATATTTTGATTTGGATGGGAATAAAGTTCCATTTGAGAATACTCCTAATTATCATGTCATGAGAGGCGAAGCAGTTGAAGAAAAAATCATGCTTATGAAATCAGTTGATAAGGAAATGTATATCAGTGTGAGCGGTTCACCTATATTTGATGAAAAGGGTAACCTTCTATACGGTGTAATTATTAGCCGCGATGTAACGGAGAATATTACAAATGAGAAGATGATAATAAATCAGCAGGAACAACTTCTAAAAATAGAAAAGGTAAAAAATCAAACACTTGAAAATGCTATGAAAATGAAAGATGAGTTTGTGGCAACAATTACACATGAGTTTAAAACGCCTCTAACTGTTATAAATGCCGCATTGCAAGCAATAGAGAGTATTTATGGCAACCAGATAACTGATAACATTAAAAGGCATTTGCAAAGAATCCGAACAAATTCTTATCGTCAGCTTCGTTTGGTTAATAATTTACTTGACATAACAAGGTATAATGCAGGGCATGTAAAATTAATTAAGAACAACCTTGATATAATATTTCTCTCAAGGGCTATTGTCAAGTCCGTTGACCTTTATGCAAAGCAAAAAGGGCTGGAACTTCTGTTTACTGCGGATTGTGATTATCTGGAATTAGGTATTGATGAGGAAAAGTATGAACGTATATTGTTAAACCTTTTGTCAAACGCAATCAAATTTACCCCAAAGGGTAAAGCTATACATGTTGGTATTTCATGTGATAGAAAGAAGGTAACTATTTCGGTAAGGGATGAAGGTATAGGGATACCAAAAGGGAAACTAAAGGTAATATTTGAAAGGTTTGGTCAGGTAGATAGCTCATTATCAAGACAAGCAGAGGGAACCGGAATCGGTTTATCATTGGTAAAAGCACTAGTTATAGCTTTAGAAGGTACAATTACTGTTGACAGTGATATTGGCAAAGGAACCAATTTTATTATCACGTTGCCCGTAAAGAAGGTAAGACGAAAAAATCAGGAATTTAATATGACTGAACCAACTGACTGCAGGATAATGCAAGCAGCGGCAATAGAATTTTCAGATATATATGTAGATTAATCGATGAAGACATTGATAAAACTCCTTTTGGTTTAAGATTTCAGTTAACCAAAAGGAGTTCTGGAGATGCTTGCATCTTCCTGAGATTTTCTGAATTCCCTTGGACTAATAAAATATACTTTACTAAAGGCTCTGTTAAAGGTACGGATACTTTGAAATCCACAGTCATAAGCAATTTGTGTAATGTTTTTATTTGTATTTAAAAGCATGTTTCTTGCCCAACTCACACGAATACCGTTTATATAATCGCTGAAACTTACGTTTATTTTATCTGAAAATACTCTGGATAAATGATATTTTCCAACGCCTAAAGCTCTTGACATGTCGCTGAGTGATATAGGTTGCATATAATTCTCGTTTATATAATTAATAATATCAAAAATTATATCGAAGTAATTCACATCGGTATTTGTAATGAGTTCCACCTGCTGAAAGAGACGCGAAATAATAATCTGAATGTAAGCCTTGCAAATCGGAGTGCAAACAGGATAACTCTGCGTATGGTTATATTCCTGAAAGAGGGTATTTATAGCGTAGGGAACATCCTTATGAAGATTTTCCTTATTAATAAAAGGGTCTTTGGGATGAAATTTCAAAAGAGTGTTGATGAAATCACCTGCAAGTATCAAATTCAGTATGACTACAATGCAATTCATGTTTTCTTGATTTGGTGGTGTATGGTAGCTATGTACGCTGTTGGGAAAAAGAACGGAAAGCCCGCCTTTTTTCATCAGCCGTGTGCAACCGTTGACTGTTATTTCTATTTCTCCATTCTCCACATAAAGCAGTTCAAGTTGAGCATGAAGATGTGGTAGGAAATCAAGACCGTTTTCTCTGAAGATTAGCAAGTCTTCAACTCTGTTTTCATAAAATGGAATCAATGTTTTACCCTCACACACTGCAATATTTGGCCAAAAAATAATACTATATGTCAAGTATTATAAATTGTTATATGCTAAAATTCAATTGTAAAAATGAAAATAACTATTCTAACCAAATTCTAAAACACGGCATTATAAGGAGGAAGGTAAAGTGAAAAAAGAATTTCATGTGGCGGTAACCGGTTGTGATTTCGCAGAGGGTACCAAAGAGCATCCTTTCAGAACTATATCAAAAGCTGCAAAGGTGGCTGAATCAGGAGACCAAGTTATTGTTCACCAAGGGGAGTATCGTGAATGGGTAAAGCCTGAACATAGCGGATACAGCAATCTTAGCAGAATCGTATACGAAGCTGCCGAGGGTGAAAAGGTTATTATTAAGGGGTCAGAGAGAATACAAAGCTGGGAAAAGGTTGAGGGTACAGTATGGAAAGCTGTTCTTCCAAATTCTTTCTTCGGTGATTACAATCCATACAAGGAAATTCTCAGTGGCGATTGGTTAATATATAAGTCCGGTGTTTCTCGTCATCCCGGAGATGTCTATTTAAACGGAGTTTCATTCTATGAGGCTGATTCCTTGGAGGAAGTTAAAAACCCTGTTGAGAGAACCGGGGTTATAGATATTCCTTGGACTCAAAATTTTGAAAAAATTCTGCATCCTGAGCAAACAATTTACCGTTGGTTCAGTGAAGTAGATGAGGAAAAAACAACAATTTACGCTAACTTTCATGGTGTAGATCCAAATAAAGAGCTTGTTGAAATCAATGTAAGAAAATGCTGCTTCTATCCACTCAAATCAGGTTTGAATTATATCACTGTAAGAGGGTTTGAGATGGCGCAGGCTGCCTGTCCATGGACACCGCCTACAGCAGATCAACCCGGTCTGTTGGGTGCAAATTGGAGCAAGGGCTGGATTATAGAAAACAACATAATTCACGATGCCAAATGCAGTGCCATCAGTATTGGTAAAGAAGCTTCAACGGGACACAACCTATGTTCCAGAAGGCACCAGAAGCCGGGTTATCAGTATCAGAT
>JAEZIU010000096.1 GCA_023436485.1 Bacillota bacterium
ATCCTGTAAAGACAGAGCTTTTGAAGGCTGCTGGGGAGAAAGGAAGCGTTGCTGTCAATGGGATGGGAATGTTGTTCTATCAGGGGATATATGCATATGAAAAGTGGATGGACATTGAATTCTCAGAAAACGAGATTGAACAATTCTATATAAGGTTTAAGGAAGCTGTTATGGAGGTCTAATGCCAAACTGCTTTTTATATAAAATCATAAAATCACTATATGAAAAGTGAATAATCTTTTACATTTGTCTATCGCAAATTCCGTAAAAACCGTTCGTTATTTGCTCTGACATATGTAAGATCATTAACACTTTTCATATGGTAATCATTGGTTAATGCCTAACCTTACATTTGGAAGAGCAAGCTTATGATTATAAAGTGATTTTTTTCTTATGTTTTTTCTATATTAATCCGATAAAAATAAAGTGATATATAAATATTCGTTTGGTATGTAATGCTGAAAGATCACTTCAAGATTTTTTATTACCAATGGTAATATGCTTTTATTGGAGGGCTTTATGAACAAGCAGAATAGGAAAAGGCTGGGAGATTTGCTTCTGGATGTTGGACTCATTTCAAAAGAACAATTGGATAAAGCATTGGAAATCCAGAAGCAGTCTGGAGAGAAGCTGGGCCAGGTCCTTTTGAATCAAAACTATGTTACACAACAGGATATAATCCAGGTTTTGGAGTTCCAACTTGGAATTCCACATGTTGACCTTGAAAAGTATAACATTGACTCCTCAGCTTGTCTGCTTATTTCTGAAAACCTTGCCAAAAGGTATGGCCTAATCCCCATACAGAAAATCAATGGTGTTCTGACCGTAGCAATGAGCGACCCTCTAAATGTTTTTGCCATTGATGACATAAAAATCTTTTCCGGTATGGACGTTCAGCCTGTTATAGCAACCCTTAAGGATATAAACAATGCCATAGATAAATATTATTCGGCTCAGAAGGCCATGCAGGCAGTAGAAGAATTTAGAAAAGAGCATGGAACAGTTAAAATCGGGAATGAACCGGATGATCAGGCCTCGGATGAAATAAACAATTCTCCTGCTGTAAAACTATTAAATTCCATAATTGAACAGGCTATAAATAATAATGCCAGTGATATACATATAGAGCCATTTGAACGATATATAAAGATAAGGTTCAGGGTTGATGGGCAGCTTATGGAGGCTATGCGGCCTGAAATTGAGATCATGCCTTCTGTTGTTACACGTATGAAAATAATCTCAGGATTGAATATTGCAGAGAAAAGGTTGCCTCAGGACGGTAGATTTTCAGTAATGGTAAATGGCAGTGAATATGATTTAAGGGTATCAATACTTCCAACTGTTTATGGTGAAAAAATTGTTATAAGAGTAGCTAACAAAAAAGCCTTTGTTGTAACAAAAGAAGCTTTGGGATTTAGCAGGGAGGATCTTTTAAAGTTTGATAGTATTTTGAAAAATCCTCACGGCATCATACTGGTTGCAGGACCTACCGGAAGCGGGAAAACCACAACCTTATACAGTGCTATAAGTGCAATTAACAAACCTAATCTCAATATTGTAACGGTTGAGGATCCTGTGGAATGTCTAATTGACGGGGTCAACCATGTCCAGGTCAACGCCAAGGCAGGTTTTACGTTTGCAGTTGGCTTAAGGTCAATATTGAGGCAGGATCCAAATATTATCATGATAGGCGAAATAAGAGATTCCGAGACTGCCGAAATAGCTGTCAGAGCAGCTATAACAGGTCATCTTGTTTTAAGTACCATTCACACAAATGATGCACCGGGAACTGTATTAAGGCTTATAGATATGGGAATTGAGCCGTTTATGGTTGCATCATCGGTTGTAGGGGTTATTGCACAGCGTCTGGTTAAAAAGATATGTCCTAATTGCTCGTATAGCTACAGAGCAAGCGATGAAGATTTGGAAGCTCTCGGAATTAAAACTTCAGAGGAAATTCTGCTTTATAAGGGAAAAGGATGTACTGTATGTAATAAAACTGGGTATAAGGGCAGAATTGGGGTATATGAAATAATGGTCCTTAACAAAATTCACAGAGAGCTTATAAATAAAGGATGTTCAGAAGATGCACTGAGAGTTGAACTGGTTAAGTCGGGCATGGTAACGTTGAGGGAAAACGTAAAGAGGTATGTTTTGGAGGGTTCTACTACATTAAGTGAAATGATAAGGATTTCACATACTAATGACTAAAAAATGAATGTAATCTCGGGTTTATTCTAATGAACCTGGAGATTAAATACATAATAAGGAATGGAATGGCTATAATAAGGAATGGATATAATAAGGAGGTTGCTTATGGAATTGGATGAGTTATTGTATAAAGCAGTTGAACAAGGTGCATCGGATATTCATATTACTGTGGGAATACCGCCGACAATAAGAAAAAGCGGACGCCTGGTAAGGTTGGGTGATGTTCCTGTCACTGCTGATGATACGGAGTATTATACAAAGAAGATGTTAAATGGTGATAAACTCAGTGAATTTGAGACTAAGGGAGAAATAGATCTTTCATATTCACTCCAAAGT
>JAEZIU010000106.1 GCA_023436485.1 Bacillota bacterium
TTAATGTATACAAGTACTGTTGCAGTACCCAAATCAATACCGATGTCCTGTCCAAATCCCAAACGAAACAACTCCTTGATTCCCTTAATTTGATAATTTAACAGAAATTATAACCATTTATAAAGTATGATTTATATTTGTACATATTAAGTCAAAATTATCTATTATTTATATTATCATATTAATATAATTATGCAATATTTTTGTACTTTTTAAAAGTTACAAAATGGTAAATATTTCTTGTGTTATAAAGCCACTTTTTCCAATATGCCCTTGAGCTTTGCAATTGCTACTCCATAATTGCAGATACTTACATTCTGAGTCTGCGCAGACTCTGTACGAGAAAGTACATATTTTCTGTTAAACATACAGCAGCCACACTGGATAACCAGGGAGTATTTTGACAAATCCTTTGGAAAGTCTGGCCCACTGACAATATCAACCGTCAGCCCTTCTCCCACTTTTTGTCTGAGAAGTCTTGGAAGCTGTACACGTCCGATATCCTCACTGAGGGGTGCGTGTGTACAAGCTTCAGCAATCAAAACAGCTGATTCCTCCGTTAGTGTATCTATTGCTTCTGCACCTTTAATGTATGCCGAAATGTCACCTTTGTATTCTGCAAACAGCACGGAAAATGATGTCAATAAGCTTTCTTCAGGTTTTTTTGCATATACCTTGTCGAATACCTGCGAATCAGTAATTATTAATTTAGGAGGCTTTGACATTGCATTTAGTGCATTGTCAAGCTTATCAGTAGTAACGCTCATAACCATACATTTTAAATCCAGCAAATCTCTGATTACCTGTACCTGGGGCAAAATCAGACGGCCTTTAGGAGCCTGAATATCCTGAGGCATAACCAACAAAACAAAATCTCCTTCGTTTACAAGGTGGGCTGTTATGCTGCTTACCTCAAAATCTTCCGGCACGGCTCTTATGAGTTCTTCTCTGACTTTATCAAGCCCGGTTTTTTCCTTTGCACTGATAATGATTGGCATAAGCCCAAGAGTGTCCTCTACGTGTTTTTTTATATCCTCGGTATTTTCAAGTATATCTGCTTTATTGATAACAGGAATAACGGGTATTTTACGCTTTTTCAGATCATCAGTCCATTCCTTTTCCAACGAAAGCTCTATTCCCGAGAAAAAAACAATGGCTACATCTGTTTTCTCAATGGCCTTACGCGTTTTTTCTATTCTCAATTCTCCTAATGTACCCTCATCATCAAAACCCGCTGTATCAATAAACATAACAGGGCCTATAGGATGCAGTTCCATCGCCTTGTATACTGGATCCGTAGTGGTTCCGGCAATTTCAGATACCAGTGCAATGTCCTGTCCCGTTATTGCATTAATTAGTGAAGATTTTCCACTGTTTCTTCTGCCGAACAGTGCAATGTGTAACCTATTTGCACCCGGTGTATTTGTCAGACTCATTTTGTATACCTCCTAGAACCTGAAATCCCTCTTCCCCTCATGGAGATCACTTAAATGCTCTTTTACGATTTTTTTGACATCATCGTTTTGCAGCAGCTCCACTTCTTTTTCTATCATTTTTTCACCTTTTGCTCTTGTATCTTCAGATGCGTAGTCTTCCAGATATTCCTTTAGTGTCATAATTGCATTGGGATGACATACGTGTGCAATTGCTCCGCTTTTAACAAGTCTCATAAACCTGTCCCCTGTTCTTCCTTCCCTGTAGCATGCTGTACAGAAGCTTGGAATATACCCCAGTGTTAAAAGCCAGTTAACTATTTCGTCCATGGTTCTTGTATCGTTAACTTCAAATTGTGCAGAATTTTCTGCTTCTTTTTCTACATAACCGCCCACACTTGTTGATGATCCTCCGCTAATTTGGGAAACACCCAATTTGAGACATTCCCCGCGGGTCTTTTCCGATTCTCTTGTGGACATGATTATACCTGTATACGGTACTGCTATACGAAGTATTGCTACAATTTTTTCAAATATTGAGTCAGGTATTGCATTTGAATATTCCTTCAAATCCACATCATCAGCCGGCCTTATACGTGGTACGCTGATTGTGTGAGGCCCGACTCCCATTGCATCTTCCAAATGCTTTGCATGCATGAGCAAACCAACAAAATCATATTTATAAAGGTTCAGGCCAAAGAGAACACCAAGTCCTACATCATCAATTCCGCCCTCCATTGCTCTGTCCATGGCCTCAGTGTGATAAGCGTAATTGTGCTTTGGCCCCTTTGGGTGCAGGTACTCGTATGTGGGCTTGTGGTAAGTTTCCTGAAATAATATATAGGTTCCTATTCCCGCATCCTTGAGCTTTGTGTAGTTTTCAACGGTTGTAGCGGCAATATTCACATTTACACGGCGTATTGCACCATTTTTGTGCTTTATTCCGTAAATTGTTTTTATACTTTCCAATACATATTCTATAGGACAATTTTCAGGGTCCTCTCCGGTTTCAAGGGCAAGTCGTTTGTGACCCATATCCTGCAAGGCCATAACTTCCTTGACGATGTCCTCCTGAGACAACTGTTTCCTTGCAATATGCTTGTTTGAGCCGTGGTAGGGACAATATCTGCACTCATTTACACAGTAGTTTGAAAGATAGAGAGGTGCAAACATTACTATCCTGTTGCCATAGAATTTCTTTTTAATATTCTCTGCAAGCTTAGATACCTTTTCTTTAACCTCATCCAGCTCACATTCCAGTAATACTGCTGCTTCTCTGTAGCTTATTCCTTTGTACTCGGCTGCCTTCTGAAGAATATCTTCTATTAGCGACATATTCTCCTTATTCCTGCGGGCATACTCCAACGTTTCTAAAATTTCCTCATCGTTAATAAAGTCTTCGGCTTTTTTTGATTTGCTGTTATACATTTTTAATTCCTCCACAAAAACAGATTTTTTAATCTGACATTACGAGGATGTTATAAGTGGATTTATATTTTCGAGTAAACGGTCTTTGTATTGACTCCCCTTAACATTCCCAATTTCCCTGAAATTGAACTGATAACATCGTTTGGGGCATCAACAACCACGCTTATAATGGAAACACCCTTTTCACGGTATGGAATACCCATTCTTCCAACTATATATTTCCCGAATTCATGCAGTATCACGTTTATCTTTTCTGCTGACGATAAATCATCAACAATAATTCCTATCAGGGCAATCCTTGTCTCCATTTGGCTACCTCCCTTATAAATAAAATAAAACCCCGGATGCTTTACAGGCACGGGGTTCTTCATACTCCACCTTATAGCACCGCCTTGCCACTTGGGACTGACCCTCGTGTATTCAGAACGATTATTTTAAATAAATCTCTTTGCTCTTAGTATTATAACTTCGAGTTCAGATACTTTGATAATATTTTAACATATCCATACGATACCTTCAAGTTAATAATTACCCACCTTTTTAGATAAATATTGCAAAACCTGCCCGGCACTACTAAAATATATGTAACCCACAAATTACGGAGGAAGTTATATGAATTGGTTCAGAAAATTTATGATTGGAAGGTACGGGCCTGATCATTTGTCCGCCGGACTTCTTTTTTTATCACTACTTATTTCCTTAATAGGTATGTTTGTACCGGTTAACTGGCTTGGATATCTGTCTTATATTCCGTTGGTTCTATGTCTTTACAGAATGTTTTCTAAAAACATTTACCGCAGAAGAGCAGAAAACAACAAGTTTTTAAAGTTCTGGAATCCAATTGCCGGTTGGTTTTTTAAAAGAAAAAACCGTTTAAAAGATTCTAAAACTCACAGGTATTTCAAATGTCCTCAGTGCAAGCAAGAGGTGCGTGTTCCCAAAGGTAAAGGCAAAATTCAGATTACCTGTCCAAAATGCAGGACAGAGTTCATCCGCAAATCCTAATTATAAAGAAAAGCTTACTAAGACCCACCTGGTGTGGGTTTTTCAGTTTTCTTTTTGGGACGCTTGCAATATGGAAGGTATTTAGGATTTTCCTTATGGTATTTTAAGCACTCAGCACATTTGCCGTGACGTACACATGATTTCTTTTTACAGCTACACTTTTCTAATCCGTTTTCAAGAATCATCATCATTCAAGGTCTCCTGATTTTTCTTATGTCAGCTTTATAACTACTCCATACTGACCACATATGCACCGTCATCTTGTCCAGAATATAGTGTATTATTTCCCATTAAGACATATGCTATGCAATCAGGTTTATTCGTATAGTATTTATAAATATGGTCATGCAAAAAGCCGGTTCGCTTACACGCTCCCGGCTTTTCTTCTTTTATGCTTCTCTATGTAAATTTATTTCGCCTGATATTTTGCCTTTGTTGCTTCGCCACCGCGTATATGCCTTTCTGCCTTATTTTCCTCGAGTATTATCCTAACTTCATTCATCAGTACTGGATTTATTTTTTCCAGCCGTTCGGTTACGTCCTTGTGGACGGTGCTCTTGCTTATTCCAAACTTTTTAGCGGCGTATCGTACTGTTGTCCTTTTGTCGATGATATAATTTGCGAGTTCCAAAACCCGCTCTTCTATGTACTCCTTCAACC
>JAEZIU010000167.1 GCA_023436485.1 Bacillota bacterium
CCCTTTCACGGCGATAACAGGGGTTCGATTCCCCTATGGGTCACCAATCGGGAGCTTAGCTCAGCTGGGAGAGCATCTGCCTTACAAGCAGAGGGTCATAGGTTCGAGCCCTATAGTTCCCACCAAAGTATGAGACTGCATTTAATGTAATGCAGTCTCATTTTTTTATATATCCCTAAAGCCTTTTCCGATAGTTTCAGAAGTATTGCTTATGGTTATAAAGGCAGAGTCGTCTATGCTGTGTATATATGCTCGGAGCTTTATAGCCTGCCTTCTGCTGAGAACTGTAGAAATTACGTCCTCTGGTTTGTGGCTGAATGCACCCTCGGCTTTATAAATGGTAGCCCCTCTGTGTAGCTGGGTTACGATATATTTCTTTATATCATCAGATTTGGAACTGACAATAACGAACTGCTTGCTGACATTAAAGCCTTCCATTACTAAGTCAATAACAAAAGCTTTAAGTGAAAGTCCCAAAATTGAATACATTCCTATTTTTATTCCAAAGACCGCTCCGGCCCCGGCTGCAATGACAAAATCAGTCAGCAGCAGAGTTTTTCCTATGTTCAGGTTTGTATGTTTGCTGAGTATCTTGGCTACAATGTCTGTTCCTCCTGTAGAGGCATTGAGATTGAAAACAATGGCAGAGCCTATAGCAGGGAAAATAATTGAGAAGATAAGTTCCAGCATCATATCATCTGTAAGAGGATGCTCTAACGGATATAATTTTTGGATAGCCCATACAATTGCTGAAAGGGCAAAGCTTGAATACACAGTTTTTGAACCAAAATCCGGGCCTAGAAAAATGAATCCTACAATAAGCAGGACTACATTTATTATTAGCATCATCGGGCCTACGTCAATGTCTTTGAAAAAACTGCTGGCTATTATTGCAAGTCCGCTTACACCACCTGTTGCAAAATTGTTGGGTATTTTAAACAAACAAATACCTATACCTACCAAAAGCAATCCTACATTAATTAAAATGAAATTAATAATATGTTTCTTCATTATATATCACGGCCCCTAAAGCAGATTTTTAATGTACTCATTTATATAATATTATTCTTACAATATTAATGGTCAAACATTCAGGTTTTTCCTGTGATTTTAACGGTATTTGGTATATACTCTTGAATATACTATAGCTTTTATATGTAAAATACTAATCTGCATTATTATATGGAGGATTATATTATTATGACGGATGAAACTTATGCTCTTTTATGTGATTTTTATGAGCTTACAATGAGTAACGGATATTATCTAAATGGTTTTATCGACAAAGTTGCATACTTTGATGTTTTTTTTAGAAAAGTACCTGATGGAGGAGGTTTTGCTATTGCTGCCGGTCTTGAACAGGTTGTTAAATATATTCAAAACCTGCGTTTCTCTAAGGATGATATAAAATACCTGAAAGACCTCAATATGTTTTCAGACGGTTTTTTGGAGTATTTATCAAATTTCAGGTTCACAGGTGACATATATGCTGTTCCTGAGGGAACACCTGTTTTTCCAAATGAACCTATTATAACAGTGAAAGCTCCGGTTA
This sequence comes from Bacillota bacterium, assembly GCA_023436485.1. Classification (GTDB taxonomy): domain Bacteria; phylum Bacillota; class Clostridia; order Acetivibrionales; family DSM-1351; genus Ruminiclostridium. The sequence continues at coordinate 1,553 of JAEZIU010000167.1, forward strand.
TTGAAGCCCAGCTTATTGAGACTTTTATACTACTTTCAATTAATCATCAATCCCTTATTGCTACCAAGGCCAACCGTATTGTAAGGGCAGCCAGAGGCAGAAAAGTTCTGGAATTCGGCTCCAGAAGGGCCCAAGGGGCGGATGGAGCAGTACTTGGTGCGAGGGCTGCCTATATTGCGGGGTGTGAAGGTACCGCATGTGCTATGACAGACAAACTCTACGGTGTACCTGCAGGCGGAACAATGGCTCATTCATGGATTCAAATGTTTGATAGTGAATATGAGGCCTTTAAGACCTATTGTGAACTTTATCCTGATAACACTACTCTTCTTGTTGACACATATAATGTACTTAAAAGTGGTGTTCCTGATGCAATACGTGCATTTAAGGAAGTTCTCCTTCCACGTGGTTTTACAAAATGTGCAGTACGTCTGGATAGAGGTGACATGACATACTTGTCAAAAAAAGCCAGAGAAATGCTCGATAATGCAGGACTCACGGAGTGCAAAATAGTAGCTTCAAATGCCCTTGATGAATATATAATCAGTGATTTGATTTCACAGGGAGCATGTATTGATATTTTCGGAGTAGGGGAGAGGTTGATTACTTCCAAAAGTGAACCTGTTTTCGGCGGGGTTTACAAGCTGTGTGCCGTTGAAAATGGTAATGGAGAAATAATTCCAAAGATAAAGTTGAGTGAAAATGTAACAAAGATAACCAATCCTCACTTCAAAAAAGTATTTCGCCTGTTTGAAAACGAAACCGGAAAAGCTATTGCAGACCTGCTTTGTGTTTACGATGAAACCATTGACCAAACAAAAGAACTTGAGATTTTCGATCCGGAAGCTACATGGAAACGCAAAAAAATTACCGATTTTACTGCGAGGGAACTTTTAGTACCCATATTTATAGGCGGTAAAAAGGTATATGATGTTCCGTCAATCACGGAGACCAGAAAATACTGCAAGGAACAAATTGGTTCCCTGTGGGATGAAGTAAAGAGATTTGAGTTTCCTCACAACTATTATGTAGACTTATCTCAAAAGCTTTGGGATATTAAGCATAAACTTATTGAAAAGAACAGATAGAAGTTTTCGACATGAATGACATAAAAGGTATTTATTTATATTTTACTTAAAGTTATTCTTGGGAAAATATACTTTAATTAATGTTATAAAAGTAAGATATTTTGAAAATAACTGTCTAAAATATCTTATTTCCTAAGTCCCAAAAGTGACAAATAATTTTATACTCCTGCCTTATAATCAATCCTGCGTGCTGTAAACGGGCAATCACACGGAAGATAAAAGGCGGGGGGTCACTAAATAATGAAAACAGAAACACTTCCATACAATAATCTAGGTGAATACAGAGAGAAACTTCATAAAAACAGCAGTTCAAAAGCAGCGGCACTGCTTGACTATTTGAACAGAGCAAATAAATTAAATCTGATTGTAATTCCGGCGGCATTTCTGCTTGGCAGGATATCCTTGATGGGTGGGTTGATGCCTTTTGGCATAGCTTTATATGCGGCCACTCTGGGGTTGAATTTAAGCAGGGTTTTGATTGCACTTGCAATAATCGCAGGGATGCTTACATCAGGGGCTACAGTCCAGATTTACACGGCTGCAGTGTCCATGCTACTGTTTAATGCCATGAATATTCCCTTCAAAAAAAGCGTGGGCTCGTCTCTGAGGACGGCTATAACTGCTTTTGCCGGTGTTCTTATACCTGAAATGCTTATTACATATCTACAAGGCTTTCTTTTATATGATGTTTTAAAGTCCCTTCTAAATGGATTCCTGATTTTTGCACTTGTATTTGTTTTTAAAAATGTTCTGGAGGTATTGGGAAGTACGACAAAAAAATTCATCCTTACCAATGAGGAGATATTGAGCATAGCTATTGCCTGTGCACTCTCTATTGGAGGACTGGGAACATGGACTGTGCTTGGTGCCAGCCTGAGAAATATTCTTTGTATTATTGTAATCCTTGTGTTTAGCTATAGAACGGGGGCGGGAAACGGAGCTGCCATCGGAGTAATTGTTGGTACGGTAATAAGTATTTCGTCGAATACATCACCACTTATGGTTTCATCATACGCTTTTTGCGGTTTACTTTCAGGAATTTTAAGAAAGATGGGGAAAGTTGGCTCATGTATAGGAGTTTTGATGGGAAATGCAGTTTTAACGTTTTATACAAACGGTTCATCTGAAGTGCTTATATATCTGTATGAAATAATTGTAGCTATTGTTCTGTTTATGTTAATACCTGATAAAGTTACGGATATGGTGGTAAACAAGTTCAATAAAGCACTGGCTGACAGAGGGGATAAAAAAGGCTACAGTCTACGAATAAAAGAGATTACGGTGGAAAAGCTGAACAAATTCTCAAAAGCCTTTGGAGAAATGGCTAAAACCTTTGATGAAATATCAGAAACAAGGTCAATTACCGAGAAGCATGATATAACTGCCATTTTTGACAGAGTTGCAGACAGGGTTTGCAAGGACTGCAGTCTGTGTAGCCACTGTTGGGAGCAGAATTTCTGCAATACCTATCAGATACTTTTTAAAATAGTTGAGAAACTGGACTGCAAGGGCTGGATTGACCAGAAGGATATTCCTCAGTATTTTCTGGACAGGTGCGAGCGTATTGATGAATTTGTAAAGGCTATTAACTATACCTATGAATTATTCAAGGTGGATATGGTTTGGAGAAGCAGAATCAGCGAAAGCAGAGGCCTTGTTTCGCAGCAAATGAGGAGTATGTCCACCATTATATCCAATCTGGCAGTTGAATTGAATACCAATATTATTTTTAAGGAGGATATTGAAAACAATATACTTTTGGAGCTTACCAAAAAAGGTTTGCGTAATGTTGAAGCAGTCGTATATGAGAATAAAGCCGGAAATTATGAAATTTCACTATCATATAAAGGTTGTGGAGGGAAAAGAAGTTGTATAGGCTGTGTAGAAAAAGTTGTGTCCGATGTTATAGGCAGCAAAATGGTGAAGAACGGAAGTGACTGCGGCCTTAATTCAAAAACGGACATGTGCAGTATAAAGCTTGTGAAGGAAGAAACATTCAAGGTAGTAACGGGTGTGGCCAGAGTTGCAAAAGACGAGAAGTATGTGTCGGGAGATAATTATACGTTTCTTAACAGTGGTGACGGTAAATATATTGCTGCTTTAAGTGATGGAATGGGCACAGGCCATAAAGCATGTCTCCAAAGCAAGGCAACGGTCAATCTCATAGAACAGTTTATGGAGTCGGGGTTTGACAAGGACACAACGGTAAAGCTGATTAATTCTATTCTTGTTCTTAAATCAAATGATGAATCCTTTGCTACTATTGATATTTCCGTTATGGATTTATATGACGGAGAGGTTGAATTTGTAAAAGTGGGTGCCGCACCTACCTTTATAAAACGTGCCGATTATGTTGAAACCATAAGGGCCGCGTCATTACCGGCGGGAATATTAAGCAATATTCAACTGGAGCTTATTCACAAAAATGTAAGTACTGGAGAGTATATTGTTATGGTTTCGGACGGAATCGTGGATTCCTTCAAAAGCAGCGATGACAGTATTATAGAAGTTCAAAATGTTATCGCTCAGATGACAAGCAAGAATCCTCAAAAAATAGCAGATGATCTTCTGGCGGAAGCATTGAACCGCTGTAAGGACAAAGAACCCATAGATGACATGATGGTTATGGTTTCTAAAATTTGGAAACCATTATAGTGAGCTAATATTGAATAATTATGCTAAATATTCACAAACTAACCATAAATATTCTTTATGGAGGATACTATGTTCTATGGTAAGGAAAAGAAGGTCATCGTGCTCAGAGACATACATTCAAACCTTTTTGAGGAGGCTATTCTAGTAATGAAACAAGATGCACAAAGCGGCGATAATGAAAAAAAACAACAAAGCGAGGGAAGTTCCGTATACAATAACAAATTTATTCTAAGGGAGGCAGAAGCAATAATTAATAACTATGTTAAGGAAAACAAGTGTAATTTGGCAACTGTACCGAAAGAAAGGCAAAAATCGGCGTGCAAAAAACATTTAAAAAGGAAGTTTAACGAGTCCCGATTTATGAAAATTCTTATAATAAATTCTGCCCTTATTGGAAGTATTGCAGCAATAGCATATATTTTAATAGAAATATTTTAAAAATGTATTGCTATATTGATTGAACTCTGTTAAATAATATATATTATATATAATGATAAATGCGTTTTGTGATAGGAGCAGA
>JAEZIU010000328.1 GCA_023436485.1 Bacillota bacterium
CCAGACGGAAACAGAAGAAGCCTTAGAAAAGACAATTAATGTAATAAACCGGGAGCAAATGTTTTAATTGACTTCTCCCGGTTTATTTTATATTATAAAGTTCTAATTTTTATATCTCCCCATGGGAGGGAGCTTTTCAAGTATCTGCTTTTCCAGTTTGTCCAGTACCTCTTTTGCGACTCTTATATCGGTGTCCATATCATCCCTAAATTTCATAACAGCAACTTCATCATCCAGCATACCCGATTCCGAAAAAGGAAATTTCTTCTTCATAGACTGTATTTCATCCTGTACGACTGCTTTTCGCTCTTTTATTACAGTAAGCTGTTCTTCCATGTCTTCATGGGTTTCGTTAATATTTGCGTAATCTTTAATTACTTTTTTTCGCAGCCTTTTTAATTTTTCTATGTCTCCCTTTTGATATGCTGTTTCTGCTGTTTTCCAGGTTCGTTTCATGCTTTTATCCTGATTTATTGCTAATTCAGGATGAATATGACTTGCGATTTCGAGATATATGTCCTTCATTTCCAATTCACTTTCGCGTTTCTTTTGCTCCATAGAATTGTCTATTGAATGAACATGTTCTATTTCCAACCTCATATTTTTAAGTACTTCATAATGTTTTTCAAATTCTTTTTCCAATTCCCGATCAATATGGGAATAGTCTATGGGTATCTTGAATTTTTCACATGTTTCAATCATTTCAAGTTTTAGTTTGGTTCTCGCTATGGAAAGCTCCAACTTATGGAGCTCATATCGGGGTTCACCCAGTTTGGCTACAAACTCATTTTTAATGGTTTCTGCCTCATACAACTCCATGTAATCCTTTTCAACCAGCGCTTCTGCCAGAAGCTTTCTGTTTAGTGTAAATTCTTCAATTAACTTATTCATCTGCAACACCTGTCTTTACTATTAAGTCAATCTTCAATTTATACCTCATATTGACTTAAATATAATTTTTTATAAAATCCATTCTTTTTCAGTAAGTCTTCATGACTTCCCTGTTCAACTATTTTACCATCGTTCATAACTAATATAACATCAGCTTCTCTAATGGTTGAAAGACGATGAGCTATAACAAAGCTTGTCCTTCCTTCCATCATCTTTAAAAAAGCTTTCTGTATATTTAACTCTGTTCTTGTATCAACACTGCTGGTAGCCTCATCTAATATTAGCATAGGAGGAATAACCAACATAACCCTCGCAATAGTCAATAACTGTCTTTGGCCCTGTGACAAGTTGCTCCCGCCTTCGGTCAGTTCCGTTTCATAACCTTTTGGAAGTCTCTTAATAAAACTGTGTGCATTTGCCGAAACCGCAGCTTTTTTTACTTCTTCATCAGTAGCTTCCGGATTCCCGTATGCTATGTTTTCACGAATTGTCCCCGCAAAAAGCCATGTGTCCTGAAGAACCATTCCAAAAGACTTTCTCACACTGTCTTTTGATATTTTAAGTATGTTTTTTTCGTCGATATATATGTACCCTTTATCTGTATCATAAAAACGCATTAACAAATTAACAAGAGTAGTCTTCCCTGAACCTGTTGGCCCAACTATTGCAATCTTCTGTCCTTCCTTAACCTCAAGGTTAAAGTTCTGTATCAAAGGCTTTTCCTCAACATAAGAAAATGATACGTCGTCAAATCTGACATTCCCGTTAGGTTCCTTTAATTCAATCTCATTAATATCCGCCTGTTTCTCAACTTCCTCGTCCATTACTGCGAAAACTCTTTCCGCGGATGCAACAGCACTCTGTATCTGGGTTGTTACACTTGTAACATTGTTTATAGGCTGAGAAAAGTAGGTTGAGTATGTCAGAAAGCTGGAAATATAACCGATACTTAACCTACCGGCCAGTGCAGCTATACCACCTGTCATTCCAAGTAAAACATATGTTATATTATTTACCAAACGCGTAGACGGGTTTACAAGGGATGAATAAAACTGTGCCCATCTTCCACATTTATACAAACGTCCGTTTATTTCCTCAAATTTTTTCTGAGCCCTTTCCTCATAATTAAATGCTTTTACAATCTTCTGATTACCTATAATCTCTTCGATATAGCCGGTTAGCTCACCATTTATCCTTGATTGCTCCTTAAACATTTTTGATGAACGTCTTGTTATAAATGATGCAATTAAAAATGTAACAGGTGTCATTACAATTACTATAAGTGTAATCCAAGGATTCAAAACAAACATAAAAACTAGTGAACCGACTATGGATATTATACCGGTAAAAAACTGAGTAACAGACTGATAAATTCCTTCGCCTATATTCTCCATGTCATTTGTAAGCCTGCCCATTATATCCCCATGTGGCTTTTGATCAAAAAACCTCAAAGGCATTTCAAGAATATGGTCGAATACATCTTTTCTCAACCTCTCTACAGTTCTATTTGACAGTATAGCCGTAATTACCTGCAAACTCCATTGAAAAAATGCACTTACTGAATACAAAATTAATATAATTATAACAATATTAAGAATACTTTTGAAATCAACCTGTCCTTTTCCGACAATAGCATCAACACCTTTACCTATTATAAAAGGACCTGCCACCATAAGTATATTGCTTAATGCTGCAAATAGTACAGCTCCCAGCAGATATGGCTTATTGGCTAAAATGTATCTGCCGAGGCGTCTGACCGCATAACTTTTCATGGCTGCGCTACCTCGCTTTTCCTTTGTGAATAGTAAATTTCCTGATAGACAGGGCAGGATTCCAGAAGCTCTTCATTACTGCCTATTCCTACTATTTCCCCGTCATCCAGTACTACTATTAAATCTGCATCTCTGATTGCAGCTACTCTTTGTGTAACCATTATTATTGTAAGACCGTTCAGACTAACCTTTATTTGTTTTCTTAAAGCTGCATCTGTAGCATAATCCAATGCACTGGTACTGTCATCCAGAATAAGTATTTCCGGCCTTTTCACCACCGCCCTTGCAATAGCAAGTCTTTGTTTCTGCCCACCAGAAAGATTCGCTCCGCCCTGGGTAATATGAGCCTTGATGCCTTCAGGTTTTTGCTTAATAAATTCCGTTGCCTGAGCAATTTCGGCAGCCATGCAAATATCTTTTTCCTGCGCCAGTTCATTTCCCCACTTTATGTTGTCCTCAATAGTTCCCGAAAATAAAACTGATTTCTGAGGAACAAGTCCTATTTTTTCTCTCAAATCCTGTTGTTTTATATTGCTAACATCAGTTCCGTTTATCAGAATTTGACCGTCAGTGGTATCATAAAACCTGGCAATAAGGTTTACAAGTGTGGATTTTCCTGATCCGGTAGAACCTATTATACCTACTGTTTGTCCACTTTTAATTCCAAATGATATGTTTTTCAAAGCGTACTCTGAGGCTCCATCGTATGTAAATCGTACACTTCTAAACTCAATCAAAGGCATTTCTTTCGGAACATTGGCAGCAGACTGTATATCTGCGACACTATCAACCCTGTCCATTACAGACGGCTGAGTCTCCAATATCTCATTGACCCTGTTTGCTGAAGCTGCCGCCTTTGTAAAAGTGACCACCAGATTTGCAAGTACAATAAGTGCGGAAAGAATCATGTTTATGTAGTTGATATAAGCAATTATTTCACCTTGAGTCATTGTACCGTGATATACCTGTACTCCGCCAAACCACAATATTGCAGCAACACCAAGGTTTACTATAACTGTTGTAGCAGGATTTAGAAGTGCTGATACCTTACCAACCCTTATAGACATATCTGCATATTCCCTGTTGCCTTTTGAAAAACGCTCTCTTTCCTTGTCAAGTTTTGCAAACGCACGTATTACCCGGACTCCGGACAAATTTTCACGTACCATTACGGACAATGTATCAAGCTTTTTCTGTACTGTTTTATACAGCGGTATTGTTCTTGACATTATAAAATATATAACCACTGAAAACAACGGCATTGTTATAAATAGTATTACAGACAGCTTCAAGTTAATGGTCATTGCCATTATTAAACCGCCAATGCAAAGAAAAGGAACTCTGACTACGAGTCTTATCAGCATGGCCACAGCAAGCTGGAGCTGATTTACATCACCGGTTATTCTATTTATTAGAGAAGGAATTCCTATTTTGTCAAGCTCATTAAAAGAATATCCTTGTATCTTTTTGAATAAAAGGTTTCTCATTGACGTTCCGAACCCCTGTGAAGCTATTGATGCAAAGTATTGACATATATATGCGGAACAGGCACCGGTTATTGCAATTGCAACCATTACACCTCCCAGCATGTATACGTATGATGGATTGTTTGCTTTTACACCATTGTCGATAAGCTTTGCCATTAATAAAGGTATTGTCAATTCAAGTATTGCTTCAAATAATTTAAATGCCGGACCTAAAATAACTTGTTTTAGATATGGCCTTAAATATTTTATTAATTTAAACAATTAATAAATTCCTCCAATTTTACGTTAACTTATTTTCTAATAAAACACCTAACTAAAGATACATTTCTTCAAGTATTTCGGAACCCGTTTTTGTTTTAAAATACTTGCTTTTGACAGTAGTTATGGTATTTTTGTCCATTTCATCTTCATATATGTTCACAAGAAAATCAGCTTCAACCAGTATTTGAAAATCTACTCCGTCTATTCTATTGTAGCTGTGATGATGCCCTATTATATAACAAACCCGTTCCATAGTATCAGTATCAAAATTGTATTTATTCATTATCTCTTTAGCTATTGCAGGTCCTTCCTTTTCCTGATATGGTCCCGCAGACGAATTATACTTTTTTTCTGCCTCTTTAATTCCTATATCGTGAAGAATTCCTGAAAGGCTTACAATCAACAATTCTCTATCATTAAGCTGCTCTAATTCACCTATAGTATTACAAAAACTATAAACCTTAAGAGCATGGTTAATTCGTTTAACATCCTTATTGAAATAGTTTATCATTTCCTTGATTATTTTGTCCGAATTTAGTGTCATATTGCCCTCCTTTATTTCGGATTTTACTCATTTCTATCAATTATATTGCATTAATATTTGAAAAACAATGTAGATAGGAGAATTTTTATGAACAATAATCATGTTATTATTCAGATTTGAATATGTTTTATTTGTAACTTTTCCGAATAAAGCATATTTAGAGAAGGGGTGATAACAGTCTGCAAATACTTTCCAGTATTTTGGAAAGCACACCTCTTTTTTTATAATTTTCTTCAGTTACCTCCCTGCAAATATTAAGGTCATTATAAAATATTGAAGAACATTTATTAGTAATGTCATGACCATACATAAAAGCGTTGATTTCAAAATCCAGTGAAAAACTTCTCATGTCCATATTTGTAGAACCTATGGAACAGCAAGTGTCGTCTATCACTATCATTTTTGAATGTAAAAAACCCGGGTACAGGTAAACTTTTACTCCAAAGTCCATGACATCTTCAATAAATGATGTTGTTACTTTGTAAACAACTCTTTTGTCAGGTACTTCAGGTATCTGGATAACTACATTTACACCCGACATTGAAGCATTTTGTAAAGCTTCAAGAAATGAATCATCCGGGACAAAATAGGGGGTCTGAATAAGAATAGAGCATTTTGCAGAATTAATCATTTTTATCATACCCCGCTTGACCTCCTCTGCATTGGTATCGGGCCCGCTTGAGACCATTTGAATGGCTACATCTCCACTATCCTCCCTTTTGATTGGCCTAAAGTATTTATCCAACCTTCCAAAGTCTACCTCTTTATTGGAAGCGTACAGCCAATCTGTCATAAACCTGAGTTGAAGGCAGTAAACGCTGCTTCCTGTTACTTTAAGATGAGTATCTCTCCACGGCTTGATTCTTTTGTGAAGTCCCAGATACTCATCACCGATATTAATTCCGCCCACATATCCCATCTTTCCATCAATAACCACAATCTTCCTGTGATTTCTATAGTTTGCTTTAAGGTAGTTATCTATTGAATTTGAAAAGAAGCTTAATACCTCTCCTCCATTATCTATAATGGTTTTAAAAGCTCGGTACGGGAAAAATAGATTTTGCCCATGATCAAAAAGTACCCTTACAGTAACACCCTGTTTTGCTTTTTTAGCAAGAGTATTTACTATCAGTGTACCGATTTTATCATTTTTTATAATGAAGTATAGCATATGAATAGAAGTTTCAGCACCTTCAATATCTCTTAACAGGGTATCGTATTTATCCTGAGTTTTGGTGAATATTTCTACTTTGTTATCATTGGTAAAAGGGCTTTGGGACAGATTAATATTAAACTTTATCAATTGCTTTACATAATCATTATAGGATTCCTTAAACATTGTTTCATCATAGGAAACAGTACCTAGTGTTTGGTAAATCTCTCTACTGTATTCAACGTCTTTATGATTTTTTATATGAAATTTTTTCTTTTTCAAATTTAATGGTCTGCCGAATACCAAATACAGTAAAAAACCGGCTACAGGCAATAGAGTGAGCGCTAAAATCCAACTCAAAGCACGAACAGGCTTTTTTCTTTCAAAAAAGAGTGCTGTAATAACGAAAATACTGTTTGAAATTATTATAATTAATGAAAGTGCTGAATATAAGTTTGTATTCATGTCTCACTCCAGCTTTAATTGTTTCAGATAATCAAGTTTTCTGTACTCTTTTCCAATGTGCTCCTTTATATATCTTTTAGATATTTCCTCTAATTCACTTATGGATTCTTGGGAAAGTGAAAAATTAAACAGTTTTTGAGGACTGATGAATATTATGTATTTCAAAGCCTTGACAGTACCCGGTAGTAAAGATATAAACCTTGACTTTGGATCTAAGCAATCTTTACAAACCAGTCCCGAGCTGTCAAAATCAAAGTACATATTCTCATCTTGTGCTTTTCCGCAGTTTACACAACTTATAACATGCGGCTCATACCCCAGTAGGGACATGAGCCTTAACTCAAAAACTCTGGTTACAAGATTTAGCGGGCGGTTGGTTTTAGATATTACGTAGAGAGTGTTCAGAAGAAGCTGAAGAACCCTGCCCGAGGGTTCTCCCTCCTGAACATTATCCGAAATCAAATCCAGTATATGAGAACAGTATGTCAGTTTTTCTATATCATTTCTTATTTCATAATTTGACTCTATTACCTGGCAGCTTGACATATTGTAAAGCTCTTTTCCTTTAAACAACATGTACTCACTGTAGGCAAAGAGCTGTGACCCTGCACTCAATGAGCTTTTAACCCTTCTTGCATTTTTTGCAGCTATTGAAATTTTACCTTCTTCAGCAGTAAGTACTGTAATAATCTTGTCTGCTTCGCCGGTATTTACTTCTTTTATCACTAACCCCTTATAATTAAGATAACTCATTATTAACCCCGATTTGTTGCTTAGACTTCTGTTTCCTCTCGCATGACATT
>JAEZIU010000236.1 GCA_023436485.1 Bacillota bacterium
CTAAGGCAAGAAGCTTAACATATACAAATACAACCATACTTTGATGATTATACATAAATGCAAGTATATTTTAATATCTCACCTTATAGCCTCTCTGGACTAATTTAAAGGTAACTCTCTTTTTACATGAAATAATACCATAACAATAACTACTTGTCTATAGATTTTCTCTCAATTGACTTAAAATACTTTGAAAATATTCAGGCACAGCTGTCTCGAACTTCATTTCCTCACCAGTAACAGGATGTTGGAACGAAAGTCTCCAGGCATGAAGTACCTGTCCCTTCGTTTTAAACTTTTGCTTTCTTCTGCCATAAACCATATCCCCAATAATAGGGTGGTTTATATAGGACATATGCACTCTTATCTGATGAGTTCTACCGGTTTCAAGCTTTAATTCAAGATAGGTGGCATTTTGGAATCTTTCCAGCACCTTGAAATGTGTAACAGCATTTCTGCCATTTTGAGTATTGACACACATTTTCTTTCGTTCAACCGGATGTCTCCCGATAGGTGCATCAATCTTACCGCTGTTTTCATATATAATACCGTCAACAAGTGCAATGTATTCTCTTTTTACATCATGTGTTTTAAGCTTCTCAGAGAGTCTTTCATGTGCAATGTTGCTTTTAGCGACCACAAGCAGCCCTGATGTATCCTTGTCAATTCTATGGACAATTCCGGGTCTTATTACACCATTTATATCTGATAAACTGTCCCCGCAGTGTTTCATTAAAGCATTAACCAAGGTTCCCGTGTAGTTTCCTACAGCCGGGTGCACTACCATTCCCTTTGGTTTGTTTATAACTATAATATGCTTGTCCTCATATACAATATCAAGGGGAATATCTTCCGGCTCTACGTCAAGAATTTCGGCGTCGGGAACACTCACTTTTATACTGTCATCAGGCTTCAGCTTGTAGTTTGACTTTACTTGTATTCCATTTACCCAAACATTGCCATCCAGACAAAGCTTCTGTATATAGGATCTCGAATAATCTTCCAGATTGACCGCAAGCCATGAATCAATTCTTACTCCGTCTGTATCACATTCCAAAATAAATTCTTTCAAAGCAACCTCCGTGAACATATATGATTTGTTTTATTTTATTTTGATTTATCTTGAACCTGTTCTGTTTTAGCAGTTTCAGGCTTTTCTTCCTTGTATAAGAATAGTATATATATTGCAAGGAGAATTGTGCCTACTACAACAAATATATCAGCAACATTAAATGTTGGGAAAACGTATGACCCAAAATGAAACTCCAGAAAATCTACTACGCTTCCGCCGCTGAAAATCCTGTCGTACAGATTTCCCAAAGCACCCCCAAGAATAAGTGACAAGGAAAAACGTAAAAACTTATGCTTATGCTTTATGAGAAAGTATAGCATGGCTAAAGCTACTATGGATACCATTAAAATAAGAAAAATTGTTTTCCCCTGTAAAATACTGAAAGCAGCACCCTCATTTTCAAGATGCCTCAAGTAAAAAAAATCTTTAATTACGGTTACGGGATTACCTACGATTTTATCCAACACCCAAACCTTTGTTAGTCTGTCCATTGCGAATCCCACTATAACAATCAATGCCCAAAGCATATTTGTCCTCCATTCTTCTTTAAAAGATATAATTATTGCGGTACATACCACTGAGAAAAATCATTATAGCTGCTCCATACATTTGGATTTACAGCTCCTTTTATGTTTTTACTGCACATTACTCCCTCATTGATAAAATACAAGCCTATGTAAGGCCTTTCGTCAAGAACAGTTTTTAAAAGGCTAGTATATAAAGTCTTCTGTTTTTCAACGTCAGGTTGGGTTAATATCTGTTGAAGATATCCATCTACTGCAGGATTGCTATATTTTGCAGTATTAAGCCCTGTCTTGATATTTTCCGTAGAGTAAGCAAAAGACAAATCCGGCTTTGTTGAAATTTTATAACCCAGTAAAGCCATATCATATGCACCGGATTTTATTCTATTTTGTACATTCTCCCAAGTAAGCTTTTCAACCTCTACAGTTATTCCATTTTTAGCCAACTGAGCGGCTATTGCATTAGCAGTACTTACTCTTAATGCATTTTCCTGATTTACAATAAGCTTTAATGAAAATGCTTTACTGCTTGTTTTGCTTACATATTTATTGTGTGAGAGCACATATCCGCTTTGCGTCATAAGCTGTTTTGCCTTTTTAAAATCTGAATACTGTTCTATATTTACCAACTGATTGATCCAAGAGTTAGGAAAAAGGGGTAATTCAGCAGGCACAGCAACACCCCACGCCGCAGCATCAATAAGCTTTTTCTTATCAATAAAGCCTGCCACGGCACTTCTCAAATTCTTATCTACCATTGGGCCTTTTGCAATATTCAGCGATAAAAATTCATAATTTTTACCGGGATATCGTTTAAGCGAAATGTCATTACGCCCGATATACTTTTTAAATTCAGTAAAATCGGCCGTTACTACATCAACATCTCTGGACTGAAAGGCATTTGTAGCTTTCCCGGTATTCTGAAATATCTTAACCTCCACAGATTGGATATATGGAGTTGTCACCTCGGTATCGCCTTTGTTCCACCAATCGTCGTTTGCTTTAAGTTTTACTCCGTTTTTTGCATTATATGATACAAAGGCATAAGGCCCGGTACCTACAGGTTCAAGATTTTTCTTTGAATGCATTGGTATAATGGGAAAAGTCAAGCTGTATATCATCAAAGCATCAGGTTTTTTCAATGTAATTATAACAGTATTATTATTTCCTGCTGATACAGCGGCAATGTTCTGTAAACTCGCCGCATATATGCTGCTGTTCTTTGCATCCATTATACTATTTATTGTGAACACCACATCTGTAGCTTGAAGCGGCAATCCATCGTGCCATTTAATACCTGTTTTTAAAGTTAATGTTAGCTTTAATCCATCGGCTGAAGTAACTGCACTTTCTGCTAGAACCGGTACAGGCTGTTGCTTTTCATCTAATTTATAAAGTCCTTCAAATATCAAGCCCAAAAAATCCTGAACATACAAGTTGTTTGTCAGAATTGGATTCAAAGAATCTACAGGTGTACTGAACAGACGTATAGATCCGCCCTTTTCGGGGCCTTTGTCCAACACATCATATTTACCTTCATAAATATCCTCAACCTGATTTGCAGATTTTTTATTAAGATTAACAGTACATGATGAAAGTATTAGTCCTGTAATTATCAGTAAAGAAATAAGTCTCAAGGATTTTGTCATAATTTTCTCCAACAAATAATCAATCATATTTATTTTTATGTTATTTAAGCATCATAACTGCGGCCAAGCCGCCTGTTTTCCCGTTGTCCCCCCTAAAGGAAAAAAACAGATCAGTATTGCATTTGGTACAAACATCGCTTAACAAAATATTTTTCTCCGGAACACCTGCATCTATCAGAACCTGCTTTATGATTCTTTGCAAATCCATGTAGTACTTTCCGTTCCTATATTCCGTATATTTATCACACCAACTGAATTTTTCTAAAAAGCTGTCATATACTTCCTTGCCTACCTCAAAACAATTATTACAAATGGACGGCCCGATAGCTACACGAATATCTTCATAATTGCTGTTATAGTTGTTTTTCATAAGAACTAGTGCTTCATATGATATGTTTTTTACCGTGCTTTTCCAACCCGAGTGAACGGCTGTTATAGCCTTCTTTACCGGATCAAGAAATAGTACAGGAACACAATCAGCATAAAACGTCACCAGGGGTATTCCGGGCTGATTTGTTGAAAGGCCGTCAAAACCTATAATGTCACTTTCTACAGTCAGACCTTTGCCTGCGTCCTCAGCACCTATAATTCTTATCTTGTTATCATGTATCTGGTTCGAAAGAACCATTTTATTGTAATCAACTGCGATTGCATCCGCCAGACGCTTGTAGTTTTCAAAAACATTTTCTCTAATATCATTCCTGTTAAAGCTAAGGTTTAGAGAAGAAAACTCTCCCTGACTTACGCCCCCAAGTCTTGTAGTAAAACAATGTGTAAGTATATCCTCGTACTCTTTAAGGTTTTGAAACTGAATATATATTAAGTCATTCTTTTGTTTTAAAGTAATTTTTTCATTGCTTTCTATCATTTATGCCCCCGTTATTTTCCATCAAAAGAATCTGTTACTTTAAATATACGCTCAATATTAATACATTTTCCGGTTTTCTCATCAACCTCCAGATGGACCGCACAAAACTGCACTCTACCTTTAGCAACCTCAAATTTTTGAGGCATTCTGGTAATAAATCTCTCAATAATCAATTCTTTGTCAACACCGATTACCCCATCATATGGCCCGGTCATTCCAACATCGGAAATCAAAGCAGTACCGCATGGCAAAATTCTCTCATCTGCCGTTTGGACATGTGTGTGAGTTCCTGCCACGCAACATATTCTTCCGTCAAGGTACCAGGCAAGAGCACACTTTTCAGAGGTAGCTTCAGCATGCATATCTACAAAGACTGCCTTGGTTTTGGATTTTATTTCCTGTAGTTCCCTATCTGCAACCTGAAACGGACAGTCAATGCTATCCATGTATACCCTTCCCATAAGGTTCAATACAGCGAGTTCTTTTCCATTAGATTTAAGGATGGTGTATCCCCTTCCCGGAACATTTCCGGGTAAATTTGCCGGCCGTATAATATTTTCATCAGAGTCTATAAAATTTAAAATTTCCTTCTTGGACCAAGTGTGGTTTCCCATCGTAATACAGTCAACACCTGACTTATAAAGCTCCTGAGCTATGAGATAGGTTATTCCGCTACCCGCAGCTGCATTTTCGCCGTTGGCAATACAAAAATCTATTCCCAGTTCCTTTCTCAGCTGTGGTACAAATTCCTTTACAGCCTTTCTTCCCGGGTTTCCAAAAATATCACCAATAAACAGTATCTTCAATTCTTTGCCTCCAAAATTTAATTAAGCTATTATTATTATGTACAGACATTCATTTTTAAGTACGTAATGCTGTAATCTATAACAATTATAATACATATACCAATAAAAAGTAACACTTTACAGTAAACATGCAAAAAATAAAAAAGCGTGGAATCCACGCTTTTTTATTTTATTTTAATTAATTATTTTGCATATTCAATAGCTCTAGTTTCCCTTAGCAGAGTAACTTTAATCTGTCCAGGATATTCAAGCTCATCTTCAATCTTCTTGACTATTTCTCTTGCCTTCAGAACTATATCTGCGTCATTTACAACATCAGGCTTAACCATAATTCTGATTTCTCTACCTGCCTGAATCGCAAAACACTTTTCAACTCCCTCAAAGGAGTTTGCAATCTCTTCAAGCTTCTCTAAACGCTTGATGTAGGATTCCAGTGTTTCTCTTCTCGCACCAGGTCTTGCAGCTGAAATAGAATCCGCAGCCTGTACAAGTACTGAAACTACATTTGTTGCCTCTACATCACCGTGGTGAGAAAGAATAGCATTTACCACATCAGCGCTTTCCTTGTACTTCTTAGCCACATCGGCACCGATAGTAACATGGGAACCTTCCACTTCGTGGTCAATAGCCTTTCCAATGTCATGCAACAAACCTGCTCTTTTTGCCAATTGAACATCAACACCAAGTTCAGCAGCCATTATACCTGCTAGGTGAGATACCTCTATGGAATGGTTAAGTACATTCTGTCCGTAACTTGTTCTAAACTTCAGTTTACCTAACAGTCTTACAAGTTCAGGATGCAATCCGTGCACGCCTGTTTCAAATGCTGCATTGTCACCTTCCTGACGAATGGTATTGTCAACTTCCTTCTTAGCTTTTTCAACCATTTCTTCAATTCTTGCAGG
The DNA here is from genome assembly GCA_023436485.1 of Bacillota bacterium. Lineage (GTDB taxonomy): Bacteria > Bacillota > Clostridia > Acetivibrionales > DSM-1351 > Ruminiclostridium. The sequence continues at coordinate 5,825 of JAEZIU010000236.1, forward strand.
GTGAATTCTTCCATCAAGAATTAGCTTCTCAAGAGTTAACCTAGCAACCTCTCTTCTGATAGGGTCAAATCCAGACAGTATTACAGCCTCCGGTGTATCGTCAATAATCAGATCAATTCCTGTTAAGGTCTCAAGAGTCCTTATATTTCTACCCTCACGACCGATAATTCTTCCCTTCATCTCATCATTAGGTAAAGGTACTACAGAAACAGTAGCTTCAGATACATGATCAGCAGCACACTTCTGAATCGCAGTTGCCAATATATCCTTTGCCTTTCGGTCTGCTTCCTGTTTGGCGTTAGCCTCTATTTCCTTTATAAGTGCCGCAGCCTCATGTTTCACTTCGTTTTCAATGTTACGAAGTAAATATTCTTTTGCATCTTCTACCGATAATCCTGCAATTCTTTCGAGCTCTTCAGTTTGCTTTTTAACAAGCTCTTGGGACTGCTCTTGCAAAACTTCAATATCCTTTAGCCTCTTATTTAAAGCTTCATCTTTCTGTTCAAGTGCTTCTACTTTCTTGTCGAGTGTTTCTTCCTTCTGAACAAGCCTTCTTTCCTGCCTCATAAACTCATTTCGTCTATCCTTGATGTCTCTGTCAAGTTCTACTCTGCTTTTATGAATTTCTTCTTTAGCTTCAAAAAGTGCTTCCCTCTTCTTATTCTCGCCTTGTTTAAAAGCCTCTCCAACAATTCTTTGGGCCTCCTGCTCGGCACTGCCTATCTGGGCTTCTGCCTGCTTCTTTCTGGCCTCAAATCCTCTATCATAAAATATTTTAGAAGAAATAACTGCAATAATTAATCCGCAGGCCAATCCAATCAAAATGTTAACTATTATTTTAAACACCTCCTCCTTATTCAGTTTTCAAAGCTCAAATTTCATAATTCGCAATCAACGATATTAATATTGGAATAAAACCAGAAATGAACCTATAAAGGTCTATGTACTGTAGAATAGCACGATATAATAATAACTAAGCGGTATATGGCTATGACTGATACACAATGTATAAAATTCAAACATATGGTATGTTTTACTAAATATGTCATTTAAACTATGCATAATACCAGAATTTTATAATAATCCCAGTTGAAGCTTTTTTAACATTAATAAAACAAACCTGCATATATATATTAGCCTAAATAGCTTAATAGTCAATTAATATAACTCTACAATACGAACTAGCTCTTACTCCACAATCAATTTAATTGTAAACTTATTTAATTTTTATGTCAAGAATGAAAAGTACACACGATAATCATGTGTTTTTGTTATTATTGACCAAGGTACTTACAGCCTGTTTTGTAGCAATGTTGCTTTATATGTATTTTTCATCAACATTGCTCTTGTCATAGGCCCAACTCCGCCTGTAACCTTTGTTATAGCAGACGCTATTTCGCAAACCTCTGCGAACTGTACATCTCCAACCAGTTTCCCATCTGCTCCCCTTGATACTCCTACATCAATAACAACAGCACCCGGTTTTACATATTCAGGCTTGATAAACTCTGCTTTTCCAATAGCTACTACCAGAATATCTGCATTTTTGCATACTTCCTGAATATTGGCAGTCTTTGAATGACATATAGTTACTGTTGCATTTTTTGCAAGAAGCAGTATTGCCTGAGGTTTACCGACTATATTGCTCCTGCCTACTACAACGCAGTTCTTACCTGATATATCAATATTATTCTCTTCCAGCAATTCAACAACTCCGGCTGGAGTACATGGCAGAAATTCAGGTTTTCCAATCATAAGATTTCCTACGTTCATAGGGTGGAAACAGTCGGCATCTTTTTTGGGGCTTATTGCTGCAATAACCTTATCTTCGTTTATATGCTTTGGAATAGGTAGTTGAACGAGTATTCCATTTACAGCAGCATCATTATTCAGTGTTTCTATTAATCCCAGTAATTCTTCTTCTGATGTACTTGAAGGAAGTGCATATTCAAATGATTTAATACCAATTTCAGCACAATCGTTCTTCTTGTGATTTACGTATACCCTTGATGCAGGGTCATCACCTACAATAATAACTGCAAGTCCGGGATTTATACCCTTTAACTTCAATTCGTCTATCTTTGCTTTCAACTCAGCCTTAACTTTCGCCGCTAGCTCAGTTCCATTCAAAACTTTGGCAGACATGGTTTCTTCCTTTCCTTTTTCCTAAGTATTTTGTATAACTATTACATTTTATTTTATCGTTTTTTCCTTGTCAAATTTTTCATGCCACCCGATTTTGATTTAGCATTTGTATTGGCTGTCTTACTACTTTGTTTTCTATTTTTGTTACTATTTTCCCTAAATGTTTGCTTTGTGGATTTTGCGCCTTTTACGGTATTTGCCTTGTTTTCTCCTCTTGAATTTTTTCCCTTACGGCCTTCATCTGCTGTTTTTTCCTTATTGGGTGTATTACCATACTGTTTACCTCTTAATGGTTTTACAAGACAATTTGGGCCAAACCCGATAAGGTCTTCCCTATGTGCTTCCTTTAGAGCCTCTATTACAAGATGGTAATTTTCCTTTTTACGGTATTGTAAAAGGGCTCTTTGCATAGCCTTTTCTTTCGGGGTTTTTGGTACATATACCTTCTTCATGTTTCTTGCGTCATAACCTGTATAAAACATACAGGTTGAAAGGGTTCCCGGGGTGGGGTAAAAATCCTGAACCTGTTCAGGCATATATCCCTGCTGCTTTAGATACTCCGCCAATTCTACGGCAGCATTCAGATCACTGCCCGGGTGACTTGAAATCAAGTAGGGAACGAGATATTGTTCCTTACGAATTTTTTCATTTATATCATAAAATTTCTTTACAAAGCGTTCATAAAGCTGTCTTTTAGGTTTTCCCATCTTTTCCAGAACCCTGTCCACTACATGTTCCGGTGCAACTTTAAGCTGACCGCTGACATGATGCTCGCATAATTCGGTAAAAAAGTCGTCATTTTTGTCCAGCATTAGGTAGTCATAACGTATTCCTGATCGGATAAATACTTTCTTAACATCAGGAAGAGCCCTCAGTTTACGTAAAAGGTCCAGATACTCCGAATGATCTACTATCAGGTTTTTACAGGGTTCCGGATGCAGGCATTGTTTCTCTTTGCAGACGCCGCTCTTAACCTGTTTTTCACATGCAACATTCCTGAAGTTGGCTGTAGGACCACCAACATCGTGTATATATCCTTTAAAGCCCTCTGTCCAGATAAGTTTCTTTGCCTCATTTAATATTGATGCCTGACTCCTTTTTTGAATTACCCTGCCCTGATGAAAATTTAAGGCACAAAAAGAACAGCCGCCATAGCAGCCTCGGTGACTTGTTATGCTGAACTCCACCTCATTAATTGCAGGAATTCCTCCGTACTTTTCGTAAACCGGATGGTATGTCCTTTCGTATGGAAGGGCATAAACCCTGTCCAATTCAGCAGTTGATAAAGGCATTATTGGAGGATTCTGTACCAGATATCTGTCACCGTGGGGTTGTACCAATGTCCTTCCGCTTATTGCGTCCTGCTCATTGTACTGAATTTTGAAGGCTTCGGCATATACTTTTTTACTTTCCTGTACCGCTTCAAATGAGGGCAATACAGCAATTTTCTTAGTTCCATTTGAATCGATTGCCTCCCTGATTTCAGCAGGAAGTTCCTCGTATCTTGCAAGGTATGCACTACCGTGTAAATTTTTGATACTATGGACAGGAACATCTTTTTTCAGAAGCCTGGCTATTTCAGCTATAGGCTTTTCACCCATTCCGTATACCAGAAGGTCAGCTTTCGAATCTAAAAGAATTGATCTCCTTACTTTATCATCCCAGTAATCATAATGTGCAAATCTTCTAAGGCTTGCCTCAAGACCTCCGATTATAACTGGTGTATCCTTAAATATCTCTTTTATCTTATTTGCATATACAATAACTGCCCTGTCAGGTCTGTATCCGGCTTTTCCTCCAGGAGAATACAAATCTGTGGATCTTTTCTTTTTGCTGGCCGTGTAGTGGTTTACCATTGAATCTATAACCCCTGAGGATATAAGTACACCATACTTAGGTCTTCCCAATTTCTTAAAATCCTCGCTGTTTTTCCAGTTGGGCTGAGCTATTATTCCAACCTTGAAACCCTCGCTTTCCAAGACTCTGGTTATTATTGCATGTCCGAAGCTGGGATGATCTACGTAAGCATCCCCGCTTATATATAGAAAGTCAAGCTGATCCCAGCCTTTTTCATTCATGTCTTCAAAACTTATGGGCAAAAAACTCATTTATTCACCTTGTACTAACGATTGTATCTGTCAGTACCACCTTATTTGTTATTTGATATTTTCTATGTTATTTTAACACAAATAAGGTTATAGTAAACAATAATTACGAAACCAGTTCTACAAAATCAGAATTTGTTCTCATGTAATCAAAAACGTTGTTTCGGCTAATTTCACGTTTTATGCCTGAATCCTTACTTACTGCCTTCTTTAGATTATCTAATGCAATATCCTGCTTTTTCATTAAGGCATAAACAGCTGCTATATTGTAATACAATTCACCTTCCTCCATCCTGTCATCAAGTGCTTTTCCATATGCCTTGATTGCTTCATCATACTGTTTTAATTCGGTTAATGAAGCACCAAGATAGTAATAAACATCCTTGTCCTCCGGATTCAACTCAACAGCTCTTGCAAAGGCATCTGCAGAGTCCTCATATCGTTTCAGTTCAAACAATACAACACCCATGTTAAAATAAAGTCTGAAATTATCAGGATTCAGCTTAATTCCCGCAGTATATGCGGCAAGAGACTCAACATGACTTTGAATTTTCGCAAGCACTATTCCAAGGTTGTTATATGCATCTATAAAATCGGGTTTTAACTGAATTACTGCCCTAAAACAATCTATTGCCTTTTCTGTTTCTTCGGTTTCATCATAGATTAATCCAAGTTTGAATAAACTATCATGACTTTTCTGGTTAAGACTTATGGTCTGCTTATATTCAGCAATTGCATTTTTGTACTCTTTATTTTCAAAATAACATTCCGCAAGGTTGTAGTGTCCTGTATAATCAGCGTCATTAATTGTAATATATGTTTTAAAAACCTTAATAGCTTCGGAATACTGTCCTACCGACATAAATAACTTTCCAAGTAGGATATATGCTTCTGCCTGCCTGGGATTGCTCTTAATACATGTTTCAAAACGTACTTTTGCCTCATCTATATTGCCCAGTTCAACTAAAAGTTTTCCCAGTGACAATGAGAGTTCATAATTGCTATCATCATTTTTAAGTAACTCTTCATAGTACGTCACCGCATCTGCTTGCCGGCCTGTTGTTGTATATATTCTGCCGATACCTTCCTTTGCGGTCGTACACTCAGGATTTATTTCCAGAGCCTTAAAGAAATTTTCCAGTGCAAGTTCCGGTTTTTCCATATTGTAGTATGTTACGCCAAGGTTAACATAAACTAAGTATGCTTTTGTGATTGAGCCGTTCAGTTCCAGCACCTTCCTATAGCAAGAGATTGCCTCTTTGAATATTCCTTTTTTAAAGTATACATTTCCGTAGTTAAAAAACAGGTTTCCGGGAGTTTTGGTAATGTCCAGCATTCCTTTATATATATTGTATGCATAATCATAATGTCCCTGATTGTATCCATTCTCAGCTTGAATTAGTTTCTTTTTGATTCCCAGAAATAAATCATCTTTTAATAAATCCAATTCTGCGATAGTATCATCAACAAAATCTTCATTTTCCATTACATCCATAATCCTTTGACTGCCCTCAACAGTGCTTATGGCTGATGCTTCCGGCAACTTGTCAACCTGTGGTAATATTTTATTCTCAACAGTTATATAATTTTGATGTCTTTCTGCATTTCTGCGACTATTTATTGTTAACCTATAATCCCGCATAATAAAACATGATGGAATTAATATCCCGAATCCAATATAAAAAAGTTCTATACTATTACTGATTTTTACATCATTTACAAGAGATAGAATTACTATCGTTAATGCAGAAAGCTGAATTGTGAAAGAAACAAGAGTTACAGCCTTTTTAGTTTTTAAAAGTCTGTAAAATACATAAGAAAGAAGTAAAACCATCAAACAAGCATTGAATGAAGTTAAAATAAACATTTTTGTACCCCCACGTATTTTATAAATTTTCTTTAGCTAGTCCACTGTTAAGTGTGTATTTATAAAATAGTTATGAGAAAATTTACATATTTATACCAGGAGGGAAATAATTAATTTACAAAAAAGTATGAATCAGTCTAATCAATTCATACTTTTTTCAAATAAATATTTCTATATTAAATTTTGTGTAATATTACTGGTTTGCCTTTTGTCTGTCGTTCTGATTCATTTGCATTTCCATCCACTGCTGTTTTGATATCAGCACCTGTCTAGGCTTACTTCCCTCAAACCTGCCAACTATATTTCTCGCTTCCATCTGATCTATTATTCTAGCCGCACGAGAATAACCAACTTTAAACTTTCTCTGAACAAGTGAAACGGATGCTTGTCCGGCGTCAACAACCATCTCTATAGCTTGGTTCAAAAGTTCATCGTTATCTCCCGGGTTATCGTCTTTTCCTGTAGCCTGGTCATTAATCTTTTCAATAATATCTTCATCATATGAAGTATAGCCCTGGGTTTTTATGAATTCAACTACTCTTTCAACTTCGGTATCAGATACAAATGAGCCTTTTACTCTCAAAGGCTTTGGCTCACCAACCGGATAAAACAGCATATCTCCTTTTCCAAGAAGTTTTTCTGCACCGCTCATGTCGAGAATTGTCCTTGAGTCCACCTGTGAAGATACGGCAAAAGAAATTCTTGAAGGAATATTCGCCTTTATAACCCCCGTAATTACGTCTACAGACGGCCTTTGTGTTGCAATTACCAAGTGCATTCCGGCTGCTCTCGCCATCTGTGCCAGACGGCATATTGCGTCCTCAACATCATTGGGAGCAACCATCATAAGGTCCGCAAGTTCGTCTACTATAATTACGACATGAGGCAATATGCCCTGTTCGTCATTTGCCTTAAGCATTGCATTGTATCCCTTTAAATCTCTTACTCCCTTGTCGGCAAACAACTTGTACCTGTTTACCATTTCCTGCACGGCCCAATTAAGCGCCCCCGCAGCCTTCTTTGGGTCTGTAACTACTGGTATCAGCAAATGAGGAATACCGTTATATATTCCAAGCTCAACTACTTTTGGGTCAACCATCAGAAGCTTAACTTCTTCCGGTGACGCCTTGAATAATATGCTCATTATCAGGCTGTTGATACATACACTTTTTCCCGACCCTGTAGCACCTGCAACCAGTAAATGTGGCATCTTGCCGATATCAGCAACAACCGTTTCCCCTGAAATGTCCTTACCGACTGAAAAAGCAAGTTTTGAGGAATGGCTGGTAAATTCTCTTGCTTCGATAATATCCCTTAACAGTACAGCCGACATTTCCTTATTTGGAACTTCTATTCCAACAGCAGCTTTTCCCGGAATAGGCGCTTCAATTCTTACGCCTGCTGCTGCAAGATTAAGTGCTATATCATCTGACAGATTAACAATTTTGCTTACTTTTACTCCGGGGCTTGGCTGAATTTCATATCTGGTTACAGCAGGCCCACGGCTGATATTTATAACGCGAGCATCAACTCCAAAGCTCTTTAATGTATCCTCTAACTTCTTTGCACCTTCAAGTGCAACATTCTTCAATGCCTTAACATTGACATCATCTTTATTTGAGTCCAGTAAATCCGTTGAAGGATAATTGTAAATCATTGGTTTCTGTATTTCTGTTTGAGGTATAACAAGCTCATTCTGGCCACTTTCCAGAGTTGCAACCGTTCCTGTTTCGGAGGGCTGACTTTTTTGGCAGTCTGTATTTTCATCAGGGACGTCCTGATTCTCCAAATCATCAAAAGAATTGTTATCAGGGCACACCCCTGCATCCTTTAGATCAGATATTACCAGTTCATCGGCAGCATCATTAAACCCGGTAAGGCTTACAGTGAATTCTTCCGTCTCTTCGTCTACCTCAACATTTCCTACCGCAGTTTCAGAGTCTTTTATCTCATTTTCAAGCTTTTTAGCTGATTTCCCTCTGCTTTCACGTTCTATTTTAAAGTTAATTATTTTTTGTTTTTTATCAGGTTTTTCTTCATTAATTTCCGTGTCATTTACAGACTCTTCCTGAGCTTCCATTCTCTCCTGCTTTTTCATCTTTCTGTTTTCATTAGCTGATTTCAATTTGTTGGAAAAATATAGTGAAACATTTTTAAGGAAAGCCGCCATAGATACATTAGTAAGCAAAATTACGTCAATAATTGATATAGTTGTAAGAATTATGACAGTTCCCAAAACCTGAAATGTCATCAGAAACGGCAGGCTCAAAAGACCTCCAAGTATACCTCCACCAGATAATACTTTACCTTCCCCATAAAATTTTGAAATACTGTAAAATAAAGTTCTGCCTGAATATTCATCGTAATCAAATACCGACACTTGAATAAAAGCAGATAACAATACCAAAAGAACTCCAAAATATATCAATCGGCGTTTAAAATTATGACTATCCATTTTAAATATCATAGCTACACCGTATACTATAAGCACAACAGGAACCACGTATGCTGCCACACCAAGAAAGCCAAGCATAACATTAGTTATGCCTTTGCCGAAAACACCCATGGATTTTGTAAATATAAAACTAAAAAAAGCCAGAATTCCGAAAGCAAATAAAATAAGGCCCAAAATTTCATTTTTATATCTTGAAAAACCGCTTTCAACCCGTTTGTATTTTTTCTTCTTTTTTACTTTTTTGACCTGCAAAAAATAACACCCCACAGTTATTGTTAAATGATAGAATCTACTTAAAATATGTTTGTAATTATATCATATTTTCTATTATTATTCCATTAACAAACAAAACCCTTGGAAACAAGTTTTTTACTTTGCTTCTAAGGGTTTAAAAGTTTTAATACTGAATGCTTATTCTTCATCATTGTCTGTGTTAAATACTTGTTTCAACAATTCCAACTGGGACAACAAAAGTGTTTCCGACTTTGTTTTAAAAATGTGGAGCCTTTTTTTCATATCTTCATACTCAAACCGAATTTTTATAACTTCCTGATTGGCATCATTAATTATCCTTTGAGCCTTTAATTCCGCCTCCTTGATAATGTTTTCTGCCTTTTCATAGGAATTTTTCTTAATTTCCTCGCCGGTTTGCTGTGCAACTATCAGTGTATTTTGAAGGGATTCCTCAATATTTTTATAATGCTGAATACCTTCATTTAATACTGAAATCCTATCTTTAAGCTCTATATTTTCTTTTATGTAAAGCTCATAATCCTGTATTACACTGTCCAATACTTCGTTAACCTGATCTTCATTATATCCCATAAAATTTTTCTTAAATTTTATATTGTCAAGATCATTCGGAGTATAATTCATAAATGGTCATCCTTTCTTGAGACATCAAATTATTCATAACGTTTTATAATAATGCTGATCCTGTCCTTTTTGGTATTTCCTAAAACCTTTTCGAGAACAATTCTTCCCATTCCACGTATTGAAATTACGTCTCCCTCAGCCAATATCTTGGAAGGGCTTTGAACCAATTCCCAGTTTACGTTTACTCTCTGTGCCTTAAAATAGTCCATAACCTTGGCTCTTGATAGACCAAAGCCGCTGGATGCAACAGAATCAGCACGCAAAGAAGCTACCGTGGTATTTATGCTATGTTCCTTCTTTTGAGGCGGAGTAAATTGATATATATCACACTCTTGGCATTGGACCTTTATATTACCAATTTTGGCCAAATTGTATGATATATATTCCGCCATTTTATCAATAACAAAAACATCAGCATATGTTTCATTAACAAGTATATCTCCGATTTTTTCTCTCTTGATTCCCAAACCAAGTATTGACCCAAGATAGTCCCTATGGGAAAGTTTGTTTTCGGTAACCGGTGTTATTCTCAATAAACTAATTGGAGTACTATAAGGAATAACTTCTTCAATAAAATCGTTGCTTATGACAGTTATAGCTCTTTCTGCTCCTTCATAACCACCTGTAAACTTATAAAAAATATCCTTAACCCTGTTCAAAACCTTTTTAGCAACAGATGCTTCGTAGGGAGAAAGAAAATCCGAATATACAAAAGAGGAATAACGGCACTTTTCTACCTTGTCCAACAAACGTGAAACAAGCACCCTATCCTCTAGTTTTGAAACCATTTTTAATAATTCATTTTTATCCATATAATCCTAATATATAAAAATTCTAAATATACTGAAAACCACATTTCTAATTACTTCAATAAGCAGAAATGCAACAATCGGAGAAAAATCCATCATAGACAGCATGGAATTGTTAAATATACTTGATCTGTTAAGCATCTTACGTATAGGTGAAAGCACAGGTTCGGTTATAGCGTGAAGCAAATCAATTAACTTGTTATCCCTTGATAAGGGAAACCATGAAAGAACTGCTCTAGCCACCAACACCATCTCAAAGACAAACAATACACCATTTATAGCTCTATAAACTGAATACATTCAAATTAATCCTCCAATGTTAGAGACAAAACTATTTAGCCCACGGAAAAACGGTTTTGTTTCTTAGTTCATCCTTTAAATCGCCACTAACATCAACATTATTTGGAGCTATAACAAAAATATCACAGGAAACTTTTTGAATACTTCCGTCAAGTGCATATACTGAGCCGCTTAGAAAATCGATTATTCTCTGAGCATCCTGTTTTTCAATGCCTTCAAGATTTATAACTACAGGTTTTTTGCTCTTTAAATGGTCACAAATATCTTGTGCATCATCAAAAGTATTCGGCTGTGCTACAATCATTTTAAACTGATTTCCGGTATGAATATTTACAACCTTACTTGACTGCTGTTTTTTGGAATTATTAAAGAAGTGTGTCTGAATTGGCTCTTCTTTTACTTCTTCCTTTGTACTCAATTCCTGCTCATCAAATTCATCTTCATCCTCTTCAACAGCTTCCCAGCCTACAAAATTAAACACCTTGTTAAGAAGTTTTGACATTTCCAAATACCCCCTGAGTCTTTAGTAAATATATTTTTTGTCTATAGTTCATTCTTACTACTTTTGAGGATAGTTCCGCTTTCCAAAAATACCTGTTCCGATTCTGACAATATTTGCACCTTCTTCAATGGCAATCTCAAAATCGTTGCTCATACCCATGGAAAGATAATCCATACTAACATTATCTATTCTTTTATTCTTTATGTCAATAAAAATGTCGTGAAGATGCTTAAAGATAGGTCTTATTTCCTGGGTATTATCCGCAAATGGTGCTATAGTCATCATTCCCCTTAATGATAAATTCTCTAGTCGGGAAATATATTCCACATATTTATTCACTTCCTCCGGTCTAATTCCGAACTTCGTTTCTTCACCTGAAGCATTGACCTGTAATAGTACATTCATTTTTTTTCCTGCTTTACCTGCACGGTTGTCAATCTCCTTTGCCAGTTCAAAGCTGTCTACCGAATGTATCATATGAACTTTATCAATGATATATTTAACCTTGTTTGTTTGCAAATGTCCAATCAAATGCCATTTTATTGATTCATCAAATTTGTCATACTTTTCAAGGAGTTCTTGCACCCTGTTTTCACCGAAATCAGGTACACCGTATTCACAAACATTTCTGATTCTATCAACCTCAACAGTTTTGGTAACAGCAATAAGCTTTATGTCTTCTGCTTTTCTACCGCTTTTCTCAGTTGCGGTTTTTATTCTGGCATATATGTCGTCCAGGTTTTGTTTTATTGTTTCATCAATCAATGATCTGTCCCTCCTGTATGTTTTTGGGATTGAGTATGTATGTGTTGTATAATGCGACGGATGACTCCCCGTCTGGATTATCAATTATTGCCGCATCATCATTCATCCCTACTATTTTTACCTCTTTAAAGGTAGCTGTATTCCCTTTTAATATACATATTTTAGCAGTCTGATTATTGTTATTCATATCCTGAAGGCAGCTGCGAGGAACCTTCAACCCACTATAACTGGATAATACTACATCAACATTTATCCTGCGCATACCTATAGTTTCATCTAAACCTGTATCATATTTAAATGAAATTATTTTTTTTCCGTTAATGACATCCGAGCTGTAATTTATCATTGCCTCCATACTGTAGCCTATATCATTAATTCTGAGTGTTACGAGCTTATCTTTGGTCAGATCTTTTGCAGTTTTTTGGTCCACTACTGTAACCATGTAATTATCAAGATCTTTTACCAACTTCGCAATAGGTTCTCCTTTTTTTACATCAACGACATTAAAGTCTCTGTTTGTATCTTTAACAGTAATATTTTCCATATCCTGGGGCGAAGCTTTTTTTATAAAACCCGGAGTCAACAGTGATTCGTAACCGTCTATAGCAAAGGATATCAATCCCGCAGAATCGGACCTTACCTCCTTGACATTATTGTTTAGTCTGCTTTCAATTTCCGCTTTTTCACTGGTTAGCCTAGTTATATATTTAGCAGATTTGCTGTTGTCGCCAAATATATCGGATTTTCTATAAACAACGCTATCTATATCCGACATTGTATCGTAGCTTTCAACCAAGCTACCCCTTGATGATTGCTGTCCCAGATTCTTTACCTTTTCTATTATTTCAGAGTCCAGTTTTATTATATCACCGGAAAACACTCCCAAATTCTCTTTTTGAGCTTTTTGAGCACTGCTTATTTGCATTTCCTTTTTTTTAAGTTCCTCGTAGGTTGAAACGGGAACATTTTTGACTATAGTGGCTATTCGGTAAAATGCAGGAACCTTTTCACCTTCTACGGCATCCATAACACAATTACCGTCCTCAGGAGAATTAATAACCTTTTCATTTCTTATCAATATACCATCAACATTTTGAACTACTTCTATTTTACCGTTCTTCAATATATCTTTTTCAATAGTATTGCCAAATGTTATGTAAAGCAATGATGGTAGATATATCAGTAGAAAGATTCCCAGAATCAGTGTGCCTATTTTAATACCCTTGATTTTGAATACATTCCCCATTTGTTTCACCCACCTATTACCTTTTCTTTAGTGTTGTTTTCAGTCTGCTTTTATTTTACTATCCCCTGATCGAACAATTTCTGCAAAGCAATAATATTCCCCAGCTTAACATGTTCATATACAAGGCCACCTTGCATGTATGCCACATAAGGTTCTTTAATAGGTGCATCTGCACTGAGTTCAATGGATGACCCCTGTACAAATGCTCCTGCTGCCATAATTACAGGTGCATCATATCCCGGCATATCCCACGGCTGGGGTGTAACGTAAGAATCTACCGGTGATCCCTTCTGTATTCCCTGACAAAAAGCAATAAGACTTTCTTTATTATTAAACTTAACTGATTGTATTATATCACTTCTGTGTGCTTCAACAGATGGCATTGTCTCAAAACCTGCCCGTTCCATAAGTGCAGCACAAAACACCGCACCCTTGAGGCTTTCCGCCACTACATGCGGTGACATGAATAAGCCCTGGAACATAAGCCTGTTGTTTCCCAGAGAAGCGCCAACCTCCTTGCCAAGGCCCGGGGAAGTAAGTCTATATGCTGCTTGCTCCACAAGGTTCTTTTTTCCTGCTATATAACCTCCTGTGAGTGCAAGTCCGCCTCCGGGGTTCTTTATCAGGGAACCTGCTATTATATCCGCTCCCACCTGAGTTGGTTCCATTGCCTCAACAAACTCCCCATAACAGTTATCCACCATTACGATTATGTTATTGTTTACGTCTTTAACCGCCTCTATTACATTTTTTATATCCTCAATAGACAATGCATCTCTCCAGGAATAACCCCTTGAGCGCTGAATCATTGCCATTTTGGTTTTTTCCGACACCGTTGCTTTTATTTTTTCAAGGTTCGGTTTTCCATTCTTCAAATCAACCTGTTTGTAAGTTACTCCGAACTCCTTGAGGGAACCGCAGTTTTCCCCTCTTATCCCGATTACTTCTTCCAGAGTGTCATAGGGTTTACCTGTAACGGCTACCAGCTCGTCTCCGGGCCTGAGATTGCCAAACAAACAAAGTGCCAGTGCCTGGGTACCTGAAACTATCTGATGGCGTACAAGTGCGTCCTCGGTTTGGAATATGTCTGCATAAACATTGTCCAAAACCTCTCTCCCCCTGTCATCATACCCGTAGCCGGTTGTTCCATTAAAATGTGAATCACTTAATTTGTTTTCCTGCATAGCCTTTATTACTTTAAGTTGGTTCAGCTGCTTAACTTCATCTATTCGAGCGAATACCTTTTGTGCATCATTTTCAGCCTGTTCAGCCAATTCAATAATCCTGTCATCTATTTCAAACTGCTGTTTTAAATATTCTCTTGTTTGAAAATCCATTGGTAAAATTCCTCTTTCGTAGTTTATATATACATGATTTTATCTACTTTGTATTAGTTTATCAAGTTAATTATAAAACTTTTGCGTATCAAATTCTATTTATAGTACAATATATCAAGCGTTATATACTAAGTGGATTTATTTCTGCCATTATTGTCAGGAGGATTTTAATGTTATTAGAGAGGATTGTCAATGAGAGTGAAGCCGGAAAGACTCTAAAACACGTCTTGAAAAACGGACTTCAGCTTTCTGAAAGACTTATAAAAAAGCTAAAATTACAGCAGAAGATTTATGTAAACGAGCATCCTGAACGAGTTAACTATATCGTAAAGGCAGAGGATAAGCTAAAAGTAATACTTGATCTGGAGGAGGAATGTGATCATGTCGAACCCCAGGATATACCCCTTAATATTATATATGAAGATGAATGTATGCTGGTTCTCAACAAACAGCCGGGTATAGTAGTCCACCCTACCAGCTACCATCCCGATAATACCATTGCCAATGGAATAGTGTACTATCTTAAAAAGAAAGGTATTACAAAAAAAGTAAGGCCGGTCAGCAGACTGGACAGGGAAACTTCGGGCATTATTATTTTTGCAAAAAACCAGTTTACTCAGGAAATGCTCATACAACAAATGCATACAAATCTGTTTAAAAAAGAGTATTTGGGTGTTGTACAAGGTATACCTGAAATTAGTGAAGACACTATCAACCTACCCATAGCCAGAAAGCCGGGTAGTATTATGCTGAGGCATATTTCCGAGGAAGGAGCACCCTCAATAACACATTATAAGGTTCTCAAAAGCTTTCCTTCACATAATTCGGCTTTGCTTGGCTTTAAACTTGAAACAGGAAGAACACACCAGATAAGAGTTCATTGTCATGCAATGGGGTTTCCTATCTATGGCGATACTCTTTATTCAGAAAATACAAATTCATACATTTCCCGGCAAGCCCTTCATTCATACAGAACAGAGATTATTCATCCTGTAACCCGAAAAGAAGTTATATTCACGGCGGAGCTTCCTTCTGATATAACCGACCTATTGGAAATACTAAACAAATAATATGTAAATATTTTACACGAAGTATGTCTTATGGTACTATCAAAATACAATTATACGTGTTTTTAGACATAATAACAGGGGGTAGATAGTTCCATGGATGTACTCAAGGAAAGATATACTATAACAGAGCTAAGCGCATCTTTAAATATAACAGATCATGCTTTAAGGTTTTACGAAAAGGAATTTGGGTTAAACATCCCCAAAGATAACAGAGGAAGACGGTATTACACTACTGAACTTGCAAATGTAATGTACCAGATAAAAGCAATGCGTGACCAAGGCCTTGAGCTGAAGGCAATCAGAAAAATTCTTGAGGATGAAAATATTATAAGACCCAAAGCTATAAGTATGCCTATTCCTGCTGAACAACTTCCTGCCGTGGTTTCAAAGAGATTGGAAGAACTGAGTAGTGCTGAATTGTCTATGATTCTGGAAGCTTTAAACGGTATTAAAGAGCAGCTTTTTAATAATGTTGCTGAAGAATTTATAAGTACACGCGAACATATTTCAAAAGAAATCCATAGCTCCAAGCTTGAACTTGGAGCTTGTGTTGAGAATAGTTCCCGCAAACTGGAAATCAAAATGGACAAACATTTCCAGGAGGTAGACCGATATATTACCAGTTGGAGAGAACGAAAAAATACCTCTCTGGCAGGTAAACTGAAAAAACTCATTGGTAAATAATTCTTCTTTAACCGCAGATAGGAATTTATAATTCCTATCTGCTAAAAAACTTATGATTTAGTCTTTCAAGGCTACACCCTTAGAATCCTTATTAATAGAACCTGCAAGAATCAAAATTCCTTCTATAAGTCCCCAAATCCATATGATTGGTGAAAATATAAAGCATGATAAAACAGTCAGTAATAACTGTGCCAGACCAATCCCTATATATCCCAGATAAAATCTGTGTACGCCAAACATGCCCAGGAAAATACCGAATAATCCGGCAGCAAGCTTTGATTTTTGCTGTCCGTAATTATTTAAACTAAAACCACATTTCATACATATCTGAGACATGGAATCGGTTCCTTCACCGCATAAAGGACAATAATTATTTCCTTTTCCTACAGGAACTCCACACGTAACGCATACAACAGCCTGGTCATTCATAACGTTTCCGCAATTTCTACAATACATAAATATACCTCCTGATTTTTTCAAAAATATATAATTAATATAATTTATACTGAACATACAACTTTTTTATTGTATTTACATTCTAGTATACGATTGTGAGCATTGTATGTCTGATTATTTTTTTCTCGCTTTATATATTAATTTAATGAAAAAATAAAATCAATATTTCAGTGCAGAAACTTAATATTATTGCAATGAAAAATTAGATAGTATATAATTTTTATGGTATTTTCTGATATTAAAAACCACGAGAGGATAGATATATAAATGAAATTAGGAATTGTAGGACTCCCAAACGTAGGAAAAAGCACTCTTTTTAATGCTATAACAAAAGCCGGTGCAGAAAGTGCAAATTATCCGTTTTGTACTATTGAACCAAATGTAGGAATTGTAGCGGTTCCGGACGAAAGACTGGACATGCTTGCCAAAATGTATAACCCTGAAAAAATAACCCCGACTGTAATTGAATTTGTTGATATTGCAGGCCTTGTTAAAGGTGCAAGTAAGGGTGAAGGTTTAGGAAATAAATTTCTCTCTCATATTAGAGAAGTTGATTCAATAGTTCATGTTGTAAGATGTTTTGAGGATAGCAATATTGTTCATGTTGACGGTTCCATAGGACCAAAAAGAGATATTGAAACCATTAACCTTGAATTGATTTTCTCTGACCTTGAAATGATCGAGAGAAGAATTGACAGAACTAAAAAAATGCTTAAATCAGGAGACAAGAAGTTCCAGGTTGAAGCGGAGCTTTACGAATCCATAAAAGCTCACCTCGAAAGCGGAAAACCAGTAAGATCTATGTCATTTGACCAAGAACAGCAGCAGCTTGTTGACCAGTTATTTCTTATAACATTAAAACCTGTTTTGTATGCTGCAAATGTATCAGAAGAAGATCTTTCTTCACTGGATAGCAACAGGTTTCTTGCAGAGCTTAAAGAAGTAGCTGCTGAAGAAAATTCTGAAGTTATGGTGATTTGTGCTAAGATAGAAGAAGAAATCGCTCAGCTGGATGATGAAGAAAAGGCTGATTTTCTTGAGGCCATGGGGTTGGAAGAATCCGGTCTGGACAAGCTTATTAAAGCCAGCTATAAAATTCTGGGACTTATAAGTTATCTGACTGCCGGTCCACAGGAAGTACGAGCATGGACTATAACAAACGGTACAAAAGCGCCTCAAGCTGCCGGTAAAATCCACAGCGACTTTGAAAGAGGTTTTATTAGAGCTGAAATTGTAGCTTATGATGATTTAATTAGTTGTGGCACGTATACGGTTGCAAAAGAAAAGGGGCTAGTTCGTTCCGAAGGTAAGGAATATGTAATGCATGACGGAGATGTTACTTTATTCAGATTTAATGTTTAATCAAGTTTAATTCTATGATAGGATAAAACCTGCTGTATCCTAAGAACAGCAGGTTTTATATTCTATATTTACCATCATTAATTTTGTACCGGATTAGTCCCCTATGAACATTAATCTTTCTTATAGAAGGATGTGTCTCCTGCTATGACCTGAACATGATTTTGGGCGAAACTTGCATTTCCCATATAAACGTGATAATGCCCACCGTTTACATAAATAGCAGGGCTAGTGGCAATTCTATAATAATGAACATGCCCATCTTCCAACGTTGTTGATCCATCAATATAGTGTATATGCCCTATCTGGTCGCTAGTTTTATCAGTCTTGCCGGAATATTGATGAATGTGATCTTCGGTATTTGAAGTCTTTCCCGCAAAGCTATGTGAATGAAGTTTATCTTCCATATTACCTTATTACCCTCCTTTTAACTCATATGCGGACAAGATTACATTATTTAACCGCCTGGTAATATTTTATGTTTACATTTTTCTTTTTGTTACAAATTGGACATTATTAAAAGCAAAAAACCCATAAAGCGAAAAAACTTATTCATTTCGCTTTACAGGTTTTTAAATTATGTAAATAATTAAATACTAATTTACGGTTTCTGAAAGTACCGTTGTAACCTCTTCTATTTCTTTATTATGTAAAATTTCATTTAAATCAATTATTGAAAAAAGCTTCCCATCATTCTTTCCTATGCCTTTTATATATTTCTTGCTGTTTAGTTTTAATACTGCCTCGGATCTATCAATAGAATTATCATTGAGGTTTATTATTTCGGTAACATTGTTTACCATAAAGCCGTACAATTGATTATCCTTTTCCGTTATTATTATCTTGGTTTTTTTTGTTACCTCTGATTCCCCTAAATTAAATCTCTTATTAAGGTCAACTACAGGGACTACTTTCCCCCTCAGATTATATATTCCTTTAATATAATCGGGCATTTGTGGAACAAGTGATATTGACCCATATTTCTCTATTTTATA
>JAEZIU010000248.1 GCA_023436485.1 Bacillota bacterium
GCTCA
This sequence comes from Bacillota bacterium, assembly GCA_023436485.1. Lineage (GTDB taxonomy): Bacteria > Bacillota > Clostridia > Acetivibrionales > DSM-1351 > Ruminiclostridium. The sequence continues at coordinate 6 of JAEZIU010000248.1, forward strand.
TAAATAACAATCCCTTCCCCGTTAAATTACATCACCGTATACTAAAGACATGCTATCTTGCCCAAAGTACCAGCATATATGAGTTGTACTTGTCAAACTCATTTCCGTTAAAATCTGCAAATAGCTTTACTCTCTTAAATCCTGCATCCGAAACGGCGTCTACCAAATCGTCCTCTCTTAGCGGATAAAGAGGTATTTCATTTTCATATACTTCTCCGTCAACACTTAGAACAGTATTAAAATATATCCTGTTACAACTCCTGTCGTATCTGTAGTTCCTCTCAAAAGTAAGTCCTACATCTTTATTCTCAATAGTCGGCAGGCTTTTTATATCTCTAAGTATTATTCTGTCAAAGTTTATTATCTGAAGCACAAGGTTGCCTTCTTTACCAGTCAGTTTTTTTGCAGTCTTTAGAAATTCTCTTATCTGTTCAAGATTTTCAAGATGCACAATTGAATTCCCAATGCAAAAAACCAAATCAAAGCTATCAGAAATCTTATTCTGCAACTCAAGCATATTTCCCTGCATAAATCTTACTGATTGGTTATTTTCTTTTGCCTTAATTTCAAGCCGGTGTACCATTTCTTTGTCTAAATCCACAGCCGTTATATTGTAGCCTTGTCTGTCCAGTTCAAGAGAATACCCCCCTGTCCCACAGGCTATATCCAGTACGGATTTTGGCGGTTCTCCTGCAATCTCCCTAAGGAAATCAATCTGCTCTTTTCCCGTTGGAAAAATATAATCATAATATTTAGATATTTTTTGATAAAATGACATAGTTAATTTTCCTCTTTTGTATTTATACCAATGCAAGCAACTTCAGGTATTCCCATTGAATATTCCGCAATCAGGAACTTTATTGGAATTCCATCTTCAGAGAACATTATCTCATGTTCTGTTTGAACATTCTCCTCAAAGCCGCTTTCATGTAAATTCCATGTTTTGTATTTTATTATAAACCCATTTTCTTCAAAATATTTTACTGAGTCTTCAAAAAGTCCGTCATCATCGGTCTTAAACCAAATTTCCGCACCTGACGCCAAGAATTGCTTGTACTTTACAAGTTGTTTTCCATGGGTCAGTCTTTTTTTCTTGTACGGAGTCTTAGGCCACGGATTGCAGAAGTTAATATAAATCTTGTCAATCGAGTCTATAGTGTCCAGCATATTGTCAATTAATTCAATATTCTGAGACATAAGCCTGATATTCTTTATTTCTTTAATACCTTGTTCATTATATTCCTTCTCAATCTTACGTTTTGCAAGTCCAAGAACCTCACTTTTTAAATCTATAGCTATATAGTTGATGTTTTGATTGTCAGCAGCAAGCCTCGCTATAAAGCCTCCCTTGCCACACCCCAGTTCCACATGTATGGGATTGGTGTTGCCAAAAAACTCCCGCCATCTGCCCTTATAACTTGGCGGGTCGTTCACATAAAAATCGCATGCCGCCAGTTCAGGTCTTGCCCATGGTTTTCTTCTAAGCCTCACAATATACACTCCCGTTTTATAAAATAAACATACAAAAATATTTTACAGTCCACACCATCCCCTGTCCATATTAATTTATACCCATTATGCCATAAATAAGCTAAATTTTGTTATTTCCTATCCAATTCTCTTGAAACAGGAACATTTCAGACATTGGCGTGTCTAAAATCGTAAAATTAATTGTTATTACCCGTCGCCAAAGTTTGCTTGACTAACTTTGCGTATTTAAGTAACCTATATACAAAAGGCTATAGGCAGGAAATACATAATTAATTAATCTGAAAAGGTGGTAGGAAATGGATACTTTGTTATTTGTGCTTAAGTCAATAGTTCTGGGAATTGTTGAAGGTGTAACGGAATTTCTCCCTATTTCTTCAACAGGGCATTTGATTATTTTTGAAAATATAATGGGATTTAAAAGTGTTAGCCCAAACTATGTTGAAATGTATACATATGTAATTCAGTTAGGTGCCATATTGGCAGTAGTTCTTCTATATTGGAAAAAGATAACGGAAACTATTATAAATTTCTTTCCTGGTAGGGTAGGATATGAAAAGTCAGGTTTTAAATTCTGGTTTATGATTTTTATAGCCTGCCTCCCGGGAGCGGCTGTTAAGCTTCTGCTTGATAAGCCCGTTGAAAAATATCTGATGACTCCTGTCACAGTAGCTATTGTTCTTATCCTTGGCGGTTTTTGGATGATATATGCGGAAAAAAAATTCAGGAACAACAATCTCGGTAAGCAAAAACTGAGTGTAACTCCAAAGCAAGCCTTGATAATCGGTGCTTTTCAGTGTCTGGCAATAATTCCGGGTATGTCCCGTTCCGCTTCAACTATTATAGGTGGATGGGTCGCTGGTCTTTCTACTGTTGTAGGAGCAGAGTTTTCATTCTTCCTTGCCATTCCGGTCATGTTTGGCTATAGTCTTTTGGAAATCATCAAAATCGGAGGCCTGACCTCGCTTCCGGCTGCTGAACTAATCTCCCTTGTAGTTGGGTTTGTCGTTGCGTTTTTAGTATCCGTAGCTGTAATCAGTCAGTTTATTTCATATTTAAAAAGAAAGCCTCTGAAATCCTTTGCAATATACAGAATGATTTTTGCAGTTATAGTTTTAATAGCAGGATTTATGGGATTCTTTAAATATTGACAGATTAAAAGGGTTGTCGCAAAATTAGTTTTTATCTTTCTTAACCTGTACTCAGGAGTATAAATTATATCAATGGAAGCTTGGTTAAAGATATTTGCAGTTGTTTGTCGGCGAATACGTATATTTTGCCGGAAAACCTATCACGATGTAGGTTTTAGCGAAACCATGAATCATGGACGATGAATGTGAGCGACGGTAAAATATACTATGATGAGCCGCTACAAACTATTGCAAATATCTTGGAAGCAATCATTGATATAATTTTATACGGGAGTATGGTGTTAAAACAGAAAAACTATCTGTTTTGCTACAACCCCTTTGCATTTAGAAATGATAATTATGAGTTCATATCACTTGGCATCACTACCTCAAAGTTTCCGTTAATATCTGAAAAATTCATTTGGTAGTTTACTGAAAAATTGTACTTTTTACCTTCTATATCAGTAGTTCCTGATTCTTTTAATATAATTTTACTAATACAGTTTGTACTTTTATTTATAGTTATCTCAACATATTTTGAAGAAATCTGGTTTTTGATTAACTCCTGACTGGATAGAAAATCGGATAATGTACTGCCCACAACAACGTTTCCTTTAAGAATAACTTCGTTCTTATCTTTACCGTTAACAGAAGTTAACGCAGATAAAACTGCATTATCATACTTTATCAAAGAATTGAAGGTAAAGCCCTCATTAAAGTCTTTCTCGGTCATATCCTCTTGAGTCCATTCTCCCTGATCAACCTGTGAATATTTCTTATAGTCCGCCACAGCGATTAGGATATTATTCTCGACAACTTCACCATTTGTATTCATTTTGTAGTTAATAGTACTGGATGCTTTTTTTGACTTTAAATCCAATAACGTTGATACAGGTGCAGTAAGTTTTAAATCAACGCCATTTCCATTTAAAGAAAGCCCTGCATTCTCTGCGACCTTTATTTTTGAAACTGAATTCATTGATTTCAGTACGTTGTCTAAAAGTGCCTTGTTTTTTGAAAATGAAGATTTATCTCTTAGGAAATATGTATTGGTCTGACTATCCTTATTTATATTTCTGCCAAAACAGTCTGCAACAAAATCAACAGGAAAATATGCTTTGGTTTTATACATAAACGGTTTTACAGAAACAGTTTTTTTAGTACCGTTTAGTGTGGCAGTTGAACTGTTAATCTGCAGAACAAGCTTTGTTTTCCCCTTGGATAAAGTAAGCTTTGTTTTATTTTTGTCCCAAACCTGACTGGTTTTGGCTATTCCCAAACCGGAAAAAATTTCAGTTGATAACATAAGCTTTTTATCCTTGATTACAGCCACATTAGAAAGTTTTAGCGGAACTCCGTCAATAATAATCTTTGCTGTCTTATCCTCTTGTACGGAGCTGGTGGCTGCCATAACAATTCCGGTGTTAAGAAGCAACATAATACATAGAAGTACGGCAAGAAATTTTTTCATTTAGAAAAATCCTCCTTTAAATTGGTTAATATTTGCTGATTTATAGCCTTTTTATATATCGGCAGATATCAACTTTTGCCTAAGTATAAACAAATGCAGGCAACAGATACTGTCACCCACATTGTAAAAATCTTAAATTGCTTATTCAATTTATTCCGATGCCGGCGTTTCCTTACCGAATTTTGCTCTGGCACTTTCCGCTTGGGGATCATGTTTTATATTTTTTGAGTGGAAAGCACCGTCTTCCTTCTGCTTATTACTTTTTTTATTTTTCTTATTGCTGCTCATGACATTGCACTCCTTATACCTATTTTTTTAATCATTATACTTATTTTACCTGTAATTTATTTTTATATTCTTATAATTATTGACAGAAGGGGAACCTATATCGTATTATTTTAATATAATAATATATGAATGTTATAGGAGGTTTTAATATATGAGCAAAAAAGTGATAATTGTAGGTGGGGTTGCAGGAGGTGCAAGTGCTGCTGCAAGACTTAGAAGACTGGATGAAAATGCGGAAATCATACTGTTTGAGAAGGGTCAGCATATATCTTTTGCTAATTGTGGCCTTCCTTATTATGTCGGTGAAGTAATAACACAAAAAGAGAATCTTATTGTAGTCACCCCCGAAAAAATGAAGGAACGTTTTGGAATAGATGTAAGAGTCAATAGCGAAGTTCTGAGAATCGACCCTGTAAAGAAAATAGTTGAAATTAGAGACCTTTCCGGAAATAGCACATATACAGAGTCCTATGACAAACTTGTATTATCTCCCGGTGCAGAGCCTATTAAACCGCAGCTCCCCGGAATTAATTCCTCAAGGATTTTTACTTTGAGAAATATTCCTGATACGTACAGTATAAAGGACTATGTGGATAAAATGAATCCTCGCAGAGCTGTAGTTGTAGGAGCAGGCTTTATAGGTCTTGAAATGGCAGAAAATCTCCATATGAGAGGGATCAACGTTTCAGTTATAGAGCTGGCAGACCATGTTATCGGGCCTATGGATTTTGATATGGCAGCTATTGTTCATAACCACCTGAGAATGAAAAACGTTGAACTTATCCTAAAGGACGCAGTATCAGCCTTTGATGACAACGGAACTCATATAAACGTAACGCTTTCAAGTGGTAAGTCGATTAAAGCCGATATGGTTATAATGGGTATTGGCGTCCGCCCTGATGTACGTTTGGCAGCCGATGCAGGCCTCACTATCGGAAGTTCGGGTGGAATCAGCGTCAATGAGTACCTACAGACTTCTGACCCCGACATTTATGCGGTGGGAGACGCTGTACAGGTAAAAGATTTTATAAGCCAAAATCCTGCTCTTATTCCTCTTGCAGGGCCTGCAAACAAACAGGGTAGAATTGCAGCCGATAATATCTGCGGAGGTAGTGAAAAATACGAAGGCACTCAAGGAACCTCTATTGTAAAAGTATTTGATCTGACAGTTGCTATTACCGGTAACGGTGAACGCTTGCTGCAAAGAAACAATATTGAATATGAAAAATCCTTTACACATTCAGCCTCACACGCAAGCTATTACC
>JAEZIU010000257.1 GCA_023436485.1 Bacillota bacterium
GTGATTATCAGAGCGATTTTAAAAAAGCAGGTTTGAAGAAGATTTTAAGTGTTCTTGCCGATTCCGGTGGGGAATGTGAATATGAAGAACTGAGAAGCCTTTGTACAATAAAGGGATTTAAGGCCGCAATTGAGGAGCTTTGTCAATCCGGAGCAGTTATAATGGAGGAAAGCTATGAACAGAAGGTTAATGCAAAAACCGTTAAAGCTGTTACACTAGCGAGACCTGCCTCTGAAATAATAGATGAACTTGAAAATAACCAGATTAAGAGAATTCAACATGTAAGAGTTCTTGAGATACTTCTTAATAATGAAATAGTTTCGGTTAGTGATATGCAAAGGTTTGCCGGTGTCACAACTTCCGTGCTTGATACTCTTAGCAAACATGGGTACATAAGCTACAAGAGTCTTGAAATTAAAAGGAATCCTCTTAAGGAAAAGCATTATGAAAAGACAGAACCTTTATCTCCCACGGAGGATCAGGCACATGCTCTGGCGTTTTTAAAGAAACAGCTAGACTGCAGAAACTTTCAGGAAACATTGCTTCACGGTATTACGGGAAGCGGAAAGACAGAAGTATATCTTCAGCTTATTTCCCACTGCTTTTTATTAGGGAAAAAGGCTATTTTACTTGTTCCTGAAATTTCACTGACACCTCAGATGGTGGAGAGATTTGTTTCAAGATTCGGAAACAGAGTTGCTGTAATACACTCAAAACTCTCCCTTGGGGAAAGATTTGATCAGTGGAAACTTATAAGAGAAGGCAAAGTCGATGTGGTAGTAGGAGCACGCTCTGCGGTATTTGCTCCTATGGAAAATCTGGGATTGATTGTTATAGACGAAGAGCATGAAGGTTCCTATAAGTCTGAATCTATGCCAAGATATAATGCAAAGGATGTTGCCAGAAGAAGATGTGAAATTAACAACTGTCTGCTTGTATACGGGTCTGCAACACCTTCTGTTGAGACATATTACAGTGCGGAAACAGAGAAAATTCACCTGCTGGAAATGCAAAACAGACCCAGAACCGCAGTCCTGCCAAAAGTTGAGCTTGTAGATATGAGACTTGAATTGGAAAATGGAAATAAGACGCCTTTTAGTTCAAGACTTGTAGAAGAGCTTCAAAAAAACAGAGGCAACAACCAGCAGAGTATTTTGTTTCTAAATAGAAGAGGCTTTTCAACTTTTGTAATTTGTAGAAATTGTGGTTATACTATGAAATGTCCTGATTGCAGTATTGCATTGACATATCATTCAAAAACTAAAAGACTGATTTGTCATTACTGCGGATTTACAGTGCAGAACCCAGCCACATGCCCTTCGTGTAAAAGTGAAAATATCAGGTATTTTGGTATAGGGACGCAAAAAATAGAAGAGGAAGTTATCAAGCGTATTCCCGAAGCCTCGGTTATACGTATGGATATGGACACCATAGGCTATAAAAATGCACATGAGGAAATACTGAATCGATTTAAAAATGATAATATTAATATCATGGTAGGAACACAGATGATAGCCAAAGGTCATGATTTCCCAAATGTTACTCTGGTAGGAGTGCTTGCTGCTGACGGTATGCTTAATACCGGTGATTACAGATCATCGGAAAGGACTTTTCAGCTACTTACCCAGGTTTCAGGAAGGGCTGGAAGAGGAGACATTGAAGGCCGTGTAATTATACAAACATATAATACTGATGAGTACAGTATTATTGCAGCATGTAATCATGATTTTTCTTCATTTTACAGCCAGGAAATCTTGATTCGAAAGAGACTGGATTATCCTCCGTTTACTAATATTGCCGTAGTTTCGTTTGCAGGACGGCGTGACAGAAGTGTTTTTGAGGCTGCAAAGAGTATAAAACCACTCCTCGAAGAGTGTACTGAAGATTTTATGGTACTTGGGCCTTCCAGATGTCCCATACCCAAGATTGCAAATAAGTACAGATGGAGGCTGGTTATAAAGGAACAGGATGTCGAACTGTTGCTTGACAGACTTACCTATATAACTGACAAGTTTTGGAGAAACAACAAGGACAAAGATGTTACTATGAGCATAGATATAAATCCTTATAATATGCTATAATAGAAAAGATATATATAATTTGGAGGTTGGTTATGGCTTACAGGCAAATAAGGCAAGATGGGGACGAAGTATTAAGAAAGATATGCAGACCGGTTGATACTATTGATAAAAAAATATTATCTCTTTTAGAGGATATGGCAGATACTATGTACCGAGCTGACGGTGTCGGTTTGGCAGCTCCGCAGATCGGTGTTCTTAAGAGGATAGTTGTTATAGATGTTGGGGATGGCTTATATGAAATGATTAACCCGGTTATTCTGGAACAAAGCGGGGAGCAGGATGGTATGGAAGGCTGCCTGAGTATCCCTGGAATATCGGGAAAGGTTAAGCGCCCAATGAATGTTACATTAAGATATACAGATAGAAACGGCGAAAGTGTAACTATCGAAGCCAATGAATTTTTTGCAAGGGCCATATGCCATGAACTAGACCATCTTGACGGAATTTTATATAAGGATAAGGCACATAAGATGTATACTGCCAAGGAACTTGAGGAAATGCAAGAAGATTAGACTATGAAATACCACAGTTATTTAGGAGAGTGAATTATTAGTGAAGATAATTTTTATGGGGACACCTGAATTTGCAGTGCCAAGTCTGGAAATGCTTATTAATGAAGGTTATAAGGTTATTGCAGTTGTTACTCAGCCTGATAAGCCAAAGGGCAGGGGGAACAAGCTGGCGGCTCCGCCTGTTAAGGAATTTGCCTTAAAACATGATATTACAGTTCTTCAACCTTCAAAAATAAAGACACCTGAATTTGTTGAGCAAATAAGGGAATTGGGCCCGGACTTACTGGTTACAGCCGCATACGGCAAGATTATTTCAAAGGAAATGCTTGATGTGCCAACCTTGGGCTGTATAAATGTGCATGGTTCTCTTTTGCCTAAATACAGGGGAGCAGCCCCTATTCAGTGGTCAATTATAAATGGTGAAAAAGTAACGGGTATTACTACTATGTTTACTGATGTAGGACTTGATACCGGAGATATTCTTCTAAAAAGAGAGCTTGAAATAGGTTCTGATATGACAGCCGGTGAATTGCATGATGCTATGTCTGTTTTAGGAGCTGAAGTGTTAAAGGATACTCTTATAAAACTTAAAAGCGGTACACTTGTAAGGAAGCCACAGGACGATGCAATGTCGTCATATGCCCCTATTATTACAAAAGAAGTAGGACTTATTGATTGGAATAAAACACCTCAACAGATACACAACACGGTAAGAGGAACAAACCCCTGGCCGGGAGCATATACTTTTTTGAATGAAAGCAAAATGAGAATTTGGAAAACATGTATTGCTGACTTTGATAATAACCAAAAGCATTGTCCCGGAGAAATTGTCAGAGCAGATGATGAAGGAGTACTGGTTAAATGCTCCGATGGTTACATAATGATACAAGAGCTGCAATTCGATTCATCAAAAAGGATGAAAGTCAGCGATTATATAAGAGGACATAAAATCAGTATAGGTGAGAAACTTGGAAACTAACGTAAAAGCATTTTTACGAATTTTATTTATTATATTATTGGCATTTGTATCTCTATTGATATTATTTGGTTCAGCATATGTAAATGCCTCACTTAATGTTTACAGTACAATACTTATCGTATTAATTAGTATTGTAGGTTTTTGCATTGGTGCCTTGGCTATAATGAGTGTAGCAATTTTCAATACATTCAGAAGGAAAAAAGCATCAGGATTAACTTTGTCACTGACAAAATTAGGACTAAAGATTTTAATGC
>JAEZIU010000259.1 GCA_023436485.1 Bacillota bacterium
CCAGTTTCCTTTTCACTGGAATCTTTTACAGTTAATGCACCTTCAAGATATATTGTACCGTCACAATTTGTGCTGGTGATTTTATGTCCTGCCAAATCTAGGATAATGTTAGTATTAATACCAAGAGTTAGCATGGATTCACCAAGGTTCACATCTGAGAGCAGAGTGAGAGTCGTTTCTTCCGGACTATCTATGGAGTCAAGTGCCTTTTCCAGTGTAGGAAACTCTTTATTGCCTACTTTTGCCTGATTACATGCCCCACATAGGTTGGTTACATAATCCGGTAAAATGGTGACAACCTTAAAATTTAAAATAGGTCTTAACCGTAGTTTCTTAATTTTATCCAATTTGCCTCGCCTCTTTATTTGAAATTTTGCTGTAAACACCATTATTAATCTTTCAGTATAAAACACTTAAAATTCACTAAAAGAAAGCTTTTAAAAGGTAAATATATACATAATGTAATTCTTGATTAGTATTTCTCTATGATATTCCTCCATACCCGTTTTTCTTATCAAGGCTAATGATATCAGCATTCTTGACAAAAGTGAAGCGATATGTGCAATTCGACGGCAAAAAGTGCAATACGATTGAAAAAAATGAACCATTCATGTTATAATTTTACAGGAAAGATATACCATTTATTTTAGGCATCTTAGGAAGGTTACCATGAAAATAGCTATTTGTGACGATTTAAGATTTGATCGTACATTGCTGTGCGAGTACATAATGAAATATGCAAAAAATACCTTTATAAATATTGAAGTTGTTGAGTTTGATAGTGGTGAAGAAATGTTGTCGTCTTTTTCAGAGGAAAAGTATAAAATTGTATTTCTCGACATATATATGAAAGGTATTGACGGAGTAAAAGTTGCAGAGAGAATAAGGGAAACTGATGAAGACTGCAAAATTATTTTCACAACCTCTAGCGTGGATCACAAAGGTGAAGGATTTGAGGTTGCTGCAACACATTATCTGATTAAGCCTATTACCTATAAACGTGTTGAGCAGGCCTTAAACCGTTGCAAGAAGGTTTTAGCCTTTGATGCACAATATGTAGAGCTGCCATTGGGAAAAGAGTCGGTAAAAATTAATCTCAAGGACATTTTATATGTTGAAGCTGTCCGAAATGGTGTTGTCATAACAACCGAACAAGAAGAATATAAAATACATATGCCTATTGCCAAAATTTGTGATGTTATTAGAGATAAAAGATTTCTAAGATCCCATCGAGGGTTTATTGTAAATATGCAGCATATAATTGCAACTAAGGACAATGAGTTTGTTCTTAAAAACGACTCTACGGTACCAATACGACAGTCAGGTAGGAAAGAAATTAAAAGTGCCTATACCCATTATGTTATCGAAAACCACAAGGAAATTCAATCTTCTAATGCTATAACCTAATTAATCGTATTGAGAAATTTTATTAAATTTCCAATCTCAAAAAAATCCAAAATTTTTTTGTACGCGTGATTACAAAATATATTAACATAATATTTATCATTTCTAAATTAATGTGCATTGTTGATGCCGAGAAACATTTTCAAGTATATTACATAATATGTAATAAGGAATTTATGTTAATAGAAGAGGAGGAATATTTGTGCATAATTACGGAAATTGGCCATATGTAAGCAATAATATGATGGTTCCGGGTCCTTTAAATAAAAATACAAATTCAGGGATACCTAACCCTTGGATTATGCAGCCTGACATTAGCCCGGATTTACAGCCAGGTTATACACCACATATAAACCATGAGGAAGCCATGCAGCCGGGAATGGGTCCTGATATGATGCAACAGGGTTTGATGCAGCCCGACATGATGCAAAACGGAATGAGCCCAGAAATGATGCAGCATGAAAAAATGGATGCAGATATGTCAGAAGCATTAGAACTGATAAAACAAGCAATAAAAGGTGAGACACAGGACCGATTATTTTATCAGTACCTTTTAGACAATGCCCCGGCGCTGCTGGACAAGGAAATTATCGGAGAGATAAGGGATAATGAAATAAAACATGCAAAACTGTTCAGACAGCTATATTTCGAACATACCGGAAAGACAATAAAACCTGACGAAAATGTTACCTTTGAAAAACCTAGAACATATTGTGACGGGCTTAGGGGGGCACTCATGGGTGAAACTAATGCCGTAAAAAAATACCGCAAAATTATGGCAGCAATGAAAAGCAGGAAGCATATAGACATGTTGGTAGAAATAATTACGGATGAACTAAGGCATGCAGCTCTATACAACCTTTTAATTCACAATAATGATTGTAAATATTAACATTGGCGAGAAAATTGAACCGGACAGCTTTTAATCAGCTGCCCGGTTCAATTTTACCCCCAAATAAAGAAATTTAAAAAGATTTAGTATATATAAACAGACTTTTGGGTTAAATTTAAGTATATTGTGTAAAGAGGTAAACATAAAAACTAACGAAAGAGGTAAAGATGAATATTATTGTGCAGTTTTTTGATTTTGTAATGCATTTGGATGAAAATCTGACCCTATTGGCTAATAATTTTGGAGTTTGGACCTATGTAATTTTATTTGCTATAGTTTTTTGTGAAACCGGTCTTGTAGTAACTCCCTTTCTTCCCGGGGATTCAATGATTTTTGTAATAGGGGCTCTTTCGGCAAGTGGCGAGTTGGATTTAAAGATCATAACAATAGTATTGATAGCTGCGGCTATTCTTGGTGATACCTGCAATTACCACTTAGGCAAATTATTCGGGCCTATGGTATTCAAAAAAGACAACGTAAGATTCCTTAAAAAGGAGCATCTGATAAAAACTCATAATTTTTATGAAAAACACGGCGGTAAGACTATAATCCTTGCAAGATTTATACCCATAATCAGGACTTTTGCACCATTTGTGGCAGGTATGGGCTCCATGAGCTATATGAAATTCATAAGCTACAATATCATAGGCGGTATCTGTTGGGTTGCACTCTTTCTGACAGCAGGATACTTTTTCGGAAATGTTCCTGTTGTCCAGGAGAATTTCACACTAGTGATACTAGCTATAATTGCAATATCTGTCCTGCCCGGTTTCGTGGCGTACTTAAAAAATAAAAAAGTAGGTCCCACCGATGAGGCTTAATCTTTTGAGACGGAATATCTAAGGAAATTCACGTGTTGTTCACAAATATAAACTATAATTTTGTTTGATAGTTTATATGAAAGGGGCATGCTTTTAATGAGTTTAATTAAAATTCTTATTGCCGATGACGAGGAAAGAATGAGAAGGCTGGTTGTCGATTTTCTCAAAAAGCAGGGATACACCGTAATTGAAGCACATAACGGCATGCAGGCATTAAAGATATTTATTGAGCAGAAAGAATCAATCAGTCTGGTTATTCTTGATGTAATGATGCCTGCCATGGACGGATGGGAAACATTGAGAAGTATTCGCCAATATTCAAAGGTTCCCGTAATAATGCTCACGGCAAAAAGCACAGAAGCGGATGAATTACTGAGCTTCGGAATAGGTGCAGACGAGTATATAACCAAGCCTTTCAGCCTGATGATACTTTTGGCAAGAGTACAGGCTCTTCTGAAAAGATCAAATATTAATATAAATAATAAAAAATCTATTGACGGTTTGGAGATTGACCCCGCAGCCCATACCGTCTACGCTGATGGCAGTGAAATAGAATTAACACCCAAAGAATTCGAGTTACTGCTTTACCTGTGTGATAATGAGGGAATAGCGTTGTCCAGAGAAAAAATTCTTGATTCCGTTTGGGACTACGGTTATTTTGGTGATGTCAGAACCGTTGATACACATATTAAAAAATTGAGACTGAAACTGGGAAACAAGGGTGACTTTATACAAACAATAAGGGGTTTAGGTTACAAGTTTGAGGTGACCGGATGAAAATCTCATTAAAATCGAAACTCTTCGGGGCATTTTTCGGCTTGATAGTACTTTCGGTTGTTTTGACGTGGGTTTTAAACAGTACGCTTCTTTTGAAATATTACTATCATAACCAGAGAGATACCATGAGACAGAGCTATAATATTATAAAGGAAGCCTATAACAACGATTCCGACAATATAATGATGGACATCGAAAAAATTGAAAGCCTACGGGGAACAGCTATCTTATTGTTTGACAAGGATTTAAATATAATTTACCAGTCAAGGCAGAGAAATCTGCAAATGCTGAGGGACAACAGGCGTATCATGGGGACAACCCCTTTGATAGACAGAAAGCTGATAAGGGATAAAATAAGCAGACTGAAAAAAGATACTCCTAAAATAGAAATCCGATACGACAAAAGAATGGAATCCAACTTTGTATCACTCTATGCAAAAATAGGTGATAATGTATATATATACATGGGAACACCCTTTGCTGCAATTCAGGAAAGTTCACAAATAGCCATAAGCTTTTCAATTTTGACAGGATTGCTGACGCTGGTGCTTGGAGGAATAATTATATATATACTTACTTCAAGAGTTACAAAGCCTATTGTAAAGCTTAATGATATTGCAAAAAAAATGGCTGTCCTTGATTTCAACGAAAAATATTATGTAAATAGGAGCGATGAAATCGGCACGCTGGGACAAAGCATAAATTCACTTTCAAAGCAGTTGGAATCCTCCATAAGCGATTTACAACAGGCCAACACTAAGTTGATGCAGGATATACAGAAGGAAAGACAGATTGATGAAATGAGAAAGGAATTTATCAGCAATGTTTCACATGAGCTGAAAACACCTATTGCTATTGTACAAGGCTATGCTGAAGGACTCAAGCTTAACGTCAATGATGACGAGGAAAACAAGAACTTTTACTGTGACGTGATAATTGATGAAGCAAATAAAATGGATAGTATGGTAAGAAAACTTCTGGAACTTTCGGAACTAGAATTCAATCAAATCTCACTTGACCGTGAGGAATTTTCCATAAATGAGCTTATAACTGATGTATTAAAAAAGAAAGCTATTCTTTTTGCCGAAAAAGATGCGAAAGTATCCTTCAATTCAAAGGTCAAAGAGAATGGAATTGTAAATGCCGATTACTATTATATTGAACAGGTTTTTATCAACTATCTCAGCAATGCACTTAATCATCTGGATGATAAAAAAATAATAAATATTGACCTTAAAATAACAGATACAAAGGCGCGGGTGGAGGTATTTAATTCAGGAGAAAACATTGCCGATGACGTTATAGATAGCATTTGGATGAGCTTTTTTAAAGTTGATAAGGCAAGAACAAGAGCATACGGTGGAACAGGTCTGGGCTTGTCCATTGTAAAAGCAATACAGAAAGCCCATAACAATGATTATGGTGTTTTAAACAAGCCTGAAGGTGTTCTTTTCTGGTTTGAAGTGGATTTGGCATAGAACGTTTGGTAAAAATTGTTTGAAGTAATTTACAAAATCTACACAATATTTACACAATAGTTGAGAAAGATAGTGTAGAAAGGAGGTGATAGTAGTGAAAAAATTTAAAGTTCTTCTTACTATCGCATTTGTTATTTCAATACTATCTTCTAATGTCTTTGCAGTTGAGTCCGACATAGGTTCCAAATCACAAGATGGTGCAGTTGATCAACATAAAGAAGAGATTAAGGACAAAGACAAATGTCAAAAGTGTCGTAAGGATCCCCTTAAATATCTTGAAGATAAAAAGCAAAGCATTGAAAAAGACTTGAAGGAAGGGCGTATTTCCAAAGAAGAAGCTGGTGAAAAGATAAAGGAAATAGATCAGAGAATACAAAAAATAAAGGAATTCAACAGCTTACCCCTTCCGGAGAAAAAAGCAAAAATCTATAGCAGATTCCAGAAACACATTGATAAAAAGGTTTCAGAAGGAAAATTAACAAATGAGGAAGGCCAAAAGTTTCTGACAGAGTTTAAAAAAGAGCTTGATCAGTGGGATGGCAAAGATTTTCCGAAATTCAAGATGGGCAAAACGGAACATAAAAACCAGGATTAGTTTGTTGTGACAAAAAAGGACGCATATCTACAAAGATGCGTCCTTTTTATAATTTATTCAAGGTTGGTATTCCAGCCTTCAGAAGTCAGGTGAGTCAGGTTTACACCTGTAGTAATTAAAAATTCGCCCAATATAAGACGGCTGCGGTCATCAAGATTTTCTGCAAGCAAAAAAGCTAGTGTCAGAGACAAAATTGTGTACTCTTCAGGAGAAAGGTTGAAAAAATCGTTGCTCAAGTCAGGTTCCTCCGGAACAATAAAAATATATAATATAATATGAATTACTTAAGTAATTGGGAATATATCCCTAAAATATCTATGCCTTTGTTGTAATACGCAGTTTCAAAGACTGCCTTGAAAAGACCATGATTTTGTTAAATGATGAAACAATTATGGTAAACAATATAATCACACAGCCGATAACCGGGAGAATACCACCGAAGCCTTCTCCAAGAAGAAATATACCAAGAGTTGCAGTAACTACAGGCTCGAGAGCATATGTAATGGCTGCTTTTTCAGGCCGTACAAATTTGATTGCAGAGCTTTGAAACAGAGCTGTAAATATGGTAACTGCAGCATTTAGACAAATAAGCAATAGGAATACGGGACTTAACACATTTGAAAATGCTATTTTACCTGTTTCAAATATTAAAGCCAGAGCTAAAAAACAAAATATATTGGTACTGTGTTGTACAAATGTAAACTGTACGGCGGTAAATACATTTGAAAACTTGTTTTGAAGAGCAATGAACAAAGAGAAAAAAATTGCATTGCATAGAGCAAAAATATCTCCAATATTTATACTAAAACCTTTTCCCGCAAATGTAATAAAGTAAATGCCAACCATCGCAGTCATTGCCAGAAGAATTGTTTTCCGGGAAGGTGATTTTCTTTCCAGAACAGCCATTATAACAGGTGTTATTACAATAGACAACTGTACAATAAATGCCGTGTTTGATCCGGAGGTTTTTTTCAGTGCCAGCATGCAGAAGGTGTTGCTAATAACTGAAACCAGGCTTATAAGTACGCAGGTGATAACAATTTTTTTATTAAAGCCATGCAGTTTTTTTCTGAATAGTATTACTGTAGAACCAAGCCCTAATACAGCACATATAAATAGTATTGAAAACTGAGGAAGAAAACCTAAAAGCATTTTAGACCATATATATGATGAACCCCAAAGTATGGCATTTAAAATAAGAAATATTTGAGCGTTGTTCTTTGTAATAATATTCATAAATATGTACCATCCAAATTAATTAGTTTACATATTATATTATATTCTAACTTTTAGCCAAGTTTATTGCATAAACTGTTTAAAAAAACGCAAAAAGTGCTTTTTGTCCATTTATTTTATTTGAAACATATAATAGAATAGTATTACTAATTATTTTCAAAAGTTATAAAGGGGCGGTTAAGATGGAAAAAGAGCCGGGTATTAAAAGAGGCTATCTGGAAGATGACTTCAAATTTTTTCACTTGAAGGACAGAAACAATATTCAGTTTGAACACCATTATCATGATTTTAATAAAATAATAATATTTATTTTTGGGGACGTTATATACAATATTGAGGGTAAGAACTATAAACTCAAACCTTGGGATGTTCTTTTCGTTCCGGCAAATCAGGTTCATAAGCCTATAATAGCACCTGACCTTGACTATGAAAGAATAGTTATATGGATAAACAATAGGTTTTTAGAGGAGCATGGGAATTGCGATAATGATCTTTTGACATGCTTTAACCTTGCCAGAGAAAAAAAACATTTGGTAAGACTGGGTGCTAATTCCCTCAATAATATTAAGTCTATACTGGGGAATCTTGAAAAGGAGCTTAAAAACATTATCTTCGGTTCAGGTATCCTTGCAAATGCACTTTTTGTACAATTCATGGTATACATAAACCGATTATATCTAAAACCGGATAAACAAGTAGAAGACATTGAAGTAGAGTTTGACGAACAGATTCAGAAGGTCATACACTTTATTAATGCGAACCTGTCGGGAGACCTGAGCATAGCAGCATTGTCCGAAAGGTTCTACATTAACAAGTATTATCTGATGCATAAATTCAAGGCAAACACAGGGTTCTCAATCCACAGTTACGTTAATAACAAGAGACTTCAAAAAAGTGCGGCCCTTATAAAGGCGGGGAAATCACCATCTGATGCAGCAGGAGAATGCGGATTCAATGACTACTCAAGCTTTGTACGTACTTTTTCAAAAATGTATGGTATGTCTCCCAGAAAATATGGCAAGTCTACCCTTGCACATCCAATCAACGGCTTTCAGGTTGAGGGATGACAGTAGACTATACATAAATCATTTTTTTAGTCATTCCGCCGTCCACAGTTATGTTTTCACCTGTTATGAAGCCGGATTTGTCGGATGCCAGAAAAATGCATACTTCCGCTATGTCATCGGGAACACCCACTCTTCCGGACGGATGCTGGGCATGATCTTCTACCGATAAAATGTCCTGACATGCAACAGAATTTTTTTTCCAGGACGAAACATCTATCCAGCCCGGACTGATGGAATTGACTCTTATGCCGTATTGTCCAAGTGAGATTGCCAGAGAGTGTGTCAGTGCAATAATCCCTCCTTTGGAGGCTGAGTAAGGTTCTGTATCGGGTTCTGACATAAAAGCCCTTGTAGATGCCATATTTATTATGCTTCCGCTGTTTTGGTTTTTCATAAACCCGGCACAGAATTTTGTACAATAATACGCACCTGAAAGGTTTACGGCAATAGCCTTGTCCCATTCTTCTACAGTTGTTTCAAATAAATTGCCAAAGCCGGTGAGAACTGCATTGTTTACCAATACGTCGATTCTGCCATATTTTTCATACGTATAATTAACCATTGCTTCTACTGAGGCCGGGTCTGAAACGTCAGTTTTTATAAAAGTGGCTTCAAAGCCTTCATTTTTTATATGTTCTGCGTTTTCCAATCCTGCTTCTTCATCAATATCTGCGATTACAACGTTAGCCCCCTCTTGTGCAAATCTTCTTGATATCGCTCTTCCGATACCTTGGCCTGCACCTGTTACAATAATGGCTTTATCTGTAAAATGTGTCATATATTACAAAACCTCCTCTGTTTTTAGTATAATAACTAGAGTATATCAAAAACACGGATAAAATGCATAAACTGCGGAGTGTATGAATAAGTAGCAGTATAGCTTATTGAACAGAGGAGATAAAAAATGAGGTTTAGAAGTCCGGCTTTATTTGCGGTAGCAACCATAATGATATTTATTTTAGTATTTTCAACAACATATGCATATCAGGAACCTAGGGAAATAAAAATTCTATTTACACATGACATGCATGATCACCTGCTGCCAAACAAGGGAGAATATAACGGAAGTACTGTTTGGACAGGTGGATATTCAAAATTGAAAACTGCAATTGACAAGGAAAAAGCTAACAGCAAAAATGTAATTCTGGTTGATGCGGGGGATTATTCGATGGGAGATTTATTTCAATCCTTGTTTTCAACAGATGCACCCGAGTTAAGGACTATGGGGCAAATGGGTTATGATGTAACTACATTTGGGAACCATGAATTTGAATTCAAGGATTTTGGTCTGACGAGACATTTGTATGCTGCAAAGAACAGCGGTGACAAGCTTCCGCAGATAGTCAGCTCAAATATTGTATTTCCGGACGTGAAAAAGATGACAAAATCCTCTTATGAACTGCAACAGGCAATGAAGGCATATGGAGTAAAAGAATACACAATTGTTAATAAGGGAGGAATCAGAATTGGTGTATTCGGTCTTGTAGGAGAGGATGCTGACAATTGTATAACAACTACTGAAATGTCTTTTGACAATGTTGTTAAAAGTTCAAAGAGGATAGTAAAAAAGTTGAAACGGGAAAATGTAGACCTTATAGTATGCTTGTCCCACTCCGGTACGTGGGAAAAGGCTTCCAAATCAGAGGACGAAATACTTGCAAAGAAAGTTCCTGAAATTGATGTTATAGTAAGCGGGCATACCCATACCCTTTTAAAAAAGCCCATTATACATGGGAATACGGTAATCGGCTCCTGCGGTGAATACGGAAACAATCTGGGGGTTATTAAACTTATAAAAAATCCTGGCAAAAGATGGTCTCTTAAGGATTACAATTTAAAGCGTATTGATCAATCAATTAATGAGGATTCAGGAATTTCACAAACAATAAGTAAATTTAAGGATATGGTTCAGAAAAAATATCTCAATTATTTTGACTTAGAGTTTAATCAGGTTTTGTGCCGATCTCCATTTAGTTTTATTGCTACTGAACAAATAGGAAAAAAACTACAGGAGGATACTTTGGGAAACCTTATTTCTGACGGATATATATATTCGGTTAAACAGGCGGAGGGTAAAGACTACGAACCTGTATCTGTTGCTATTGTACCTGTGGGAACAATGAGGGGTTCTTTTGTAGAGGGAGATATAACAGTACAGGATGCATTTATTTCAAGCTGTCTTGGAATCGGGCCAGATGGCATATCCGGGTATCCTCTTATATCAGTTTATCTTACGGGGAAAGAACTGAAAAATTTGTGCGAACTGGATGCCTCTATATCTCCTATGCTAAGTTATGCCCAACTGTACATGTCAGGCATAGGCTACACCTTTAACCCTAACAGAATGATGCTCAATAGGGTTACCGAAGCTCACCTGCAGAAGCCTGACGGAACAAAAGAAAAAATCAATGATAAAAAACTCTATAGGGTAGTAAGCGGATTGTATAACGCACAAATGCTTTCCACTGTGGGGGCCAAGTCTTTGGGCCTTTTGTCGGTGATACCTAAAACAAGGGATGGAAAACCAATTAAGAATTTTGATTCTCATATAATTTACTCAAAATCAGGGGGACATACCACTGAACTAAAGGAATGGCTTGCCACTGCCAGATATCTGCAATCCTTTCCAAAAGCTGAGGGTGTACCGCAAATTCCATACTATTATAATACTTTACAAGGACGAAAAATTATTGATAATACAAATAGTATCTCGGCTATTTTAGGTAACCCCAACAGTATGGCAGTAAAGTTATACTTGGTTGTATTAGCTGTAGCTGTTGTTATAATTGCTATCGCTGTAATTATAGTCAGGTTTGTTAGAAAAAAGCAAAGAAATAAGGCAGCTGTGTAGCAGCAGTTATAGTACAAGGGCTGGTGCGAAATTAGTTTTTATCTTTCTTAACCTGTACGTGAGTACTTCTGTTAAAACAAACCAAATTTCTGTTTCGCACCAGCTTCTTTGATATGCATTAAAAAAATATGAAATTTATGCCAAATATATCTTGACACGCTATATCACACCGTGATATATTAGGTTCATGATATATCACAGCGTGATATATGCTAAGGAGAATGAAGGTATGAATGAAAAACTAAAAAAAGCATATTTACCAATGAGCGAAACCGGTTTTTATATTCTGCTTTCACTCAACGAGCCCCGACACGGGTACGGAATTATACTTCATGTAAAGGACATAACGGGGGGCAGGATAAATCTTGGAGCAGGGACTATTTACGGAACGCTTACCAAATTTGAAAAGGACAGTCTTATTGAGCCATCAGGAGAAGAGGACAGGCGTAAACTATACAGGATAACTGAGACGGGTAAATGGCTGCTTGAACAGGAAGTGAGTCGTATAGACGAGATGTATGTGAACGGGCACAAGGTTCTGGGGGGAAATAATCATGGTCAAGATATTTAAATGGTGGTGGGCCTGGGAGTACGAAAGGATTGAAAGCTGGCTTGAAGAAATGGAGTCAAATGGTCTCAGACTGGTTGATACAAGAGTAAAAGGCTTATATTTTTACTTCGAAAGATGCCAGCCGGTAAAAGCCAGATATTGTATTGATTACCAAAACAAGCTTACCCCTGATTACGTTACGCTGATTAGGGATGACGGGTGGGAACTGTATCAAATAGGAATGGGCTGGTACATATTGAGAAAACAGTATGAGGATGAGAGACCTGAACTGTACACTGATTTTGAAAGCCTTATCGCCAGAAACAAGGCAATGCTTGCAATAGTAGTGGTTGCTACATTAATGGAGTTTGTATCATTCGGAAATTTGATATGGGACACTTACAATGACAACAGCAAAGCCATGTTGGCCGGAGTTTGTATTAGTGGTTCTTTAATCCTTGCACTTTTTGCATTTATAATTACAAATGTGGTGATGCAAATAACTAAATTCAGAAAGAAACAATAAAATTAAAATAAAGAGGTGGATAAATTGAGTTTACAAGTACGCAATGTATCAAAAAGGTTTGGAGAAAAGCTTGTTGTCAATGATATTTCATTTGAAGTAAGCGAACCGGGTGTGTTTGGGCTGCTAGGTACAAATGGGGCAGGTAAAACCACCACTATAAGGATGATATTGAATATTGTAAAAAAGGATTCAGGAAGTATATTATGGGATAACAAACCTGTAGAAAGTCAGATTACAAATTTTGGCTATCTTCCTGAAGAAAGAGGGCTGTACCCTAAAGTAAAAGTTACGGAGCAGCTAATGTATTTTGCAAGTTTGAGACGAATCAGTGCTGCAAAAGCAAAAAAAGACATAAGCTACTGGCTGGAAAGAATGGAGGCGAGCCAATATGCAAATATGGCAGCAGAGAAGCTTTCCAAAGGTAATCAGCAGAAAATACAGTTTATTGCTTCTATATTGCATGATCCTGACCTGATATTCATGGATGAGCCGTTTAGCGGACTGGACCCTGTTAATACAGACTTGTTCAAGGGAGTAATACATGAACTGATTAACAAAAATAAATTTATAATAATGTCAAGCCATCAAATGTCCACAGTAGAGGAATTTTGTAGGGATATAGTAATTCTTAAAAACGGTAACACCGTACTTAACGGAGATCTTAAAAAAATCAAGCACAGCTACGGGAGAAATAATCTGCTAATAAATTCCGATGGCGATATCATTGAACTTGCTGCACAAGAGGGGATTACAAAGGTAAACCGCACTGCGGCAGGCTACGAATTTAAGATCTCAAACGAAGGGCAAGCCTACAAATTACTTGAAAAAATCCTTAACAAAAAGCTTATGCTTGATAAATTTGAGATAAGAGAGCCATCACTTCATGAAATATTTATAGAAAAGGCTGGTGAAGCGAAATGAAAGAATTTTTAGAAGTATTCAAGTATACCTTTAAAGAAAATGTAAGAAAAAAATCTTTTGTAATTTCAACGGTACTGATTCTTGTAATTGTTGTAGCAGCTATGGTAATACCGGCGGCAATTTCCAAGAGTAAAACGGGGGACAATAATAATGCGGCAGTTCAGACTCAAAAAGACTCTTCAAACATGAAAACAGTATATTTAGTTGATAAAACCGGAATTTTTGAACAGGGAATAAATGAATTACAGCAGCAATTGCCGGGCTTTAAGCTCGAAAAACAGAATGCCGACAAGGAGGAAGACCTGAAAGCTCAGATTAAGGATAAGGGTGAAAGCTATATGATAGTTGTGAGCCTGAAGGATAACATTCCTAGTGTTGATTACTTTACAAAGCAGTATGGAGACGGTCCGGACTCTGGGGTAATCAGTAAGGCTTTCAAGAGCGTTTATGTAACAACCATTCTAAAGGGAGAAAATATCTCGCAAGATATTATTACAAGGACTTTATCAGATGTTAATATAAACACAAGAGAATTGGGAAGCAGTAAAGTAGGAGGATTAATCGCCAGCATATTTATAGTAATAATATTATTCTTTGCGATATATTTCTATGGCTATGGAGTATCAATGTCCGTTGCATCGGAAAAGACCTCAAGAGTTATGGAACTGCTTATAACTTCTGTCAAGCCTTCAAGAATAATAATCGGAAAAACCGCCGGTATGGGAGTTCTTGGACTTATACAACTGGCATTGATAATAGGGGTTGGAGCATTGACATACACTACGGTTTTCCCGTCGGATTTCACTATAGACGGTATGAAATTGGATTTCTCAGGTTTCACACCTTTTACAATTGCAATGATGATAATTTACTTCATACTCGGATATACCCTGTATGCACTTATGTATGCAGTTGTTGGTGCAACTGTAAGCAAAGCTGAAGATGTAAACTCCGCTATGATGCCTATGTCCTTTGTAGCACTGATAGCATTTTACTTCTCATATGGAACATTTGCGGTTCCAAACAGTACGGCTGCGAAAGTAGCATCAATAATACCATTCACATCCCCATTTTCAGTACCGTCAAGACTTGTGTCAACAGATGTACCCCTTTGGCAAATCGGAATATCACTGGGAGTATTGTTGATATCTATAGCATTTGTAGGGATGATCTCAGTTAAGTTATACTCCTTTGCGGTGCTACATTACGGTGACAGATTGAAAATAGGAAAGCTGCTAAAGGTTTCAAAAGAAAACAAGGCTGTTGTTGGTAGATAGTAATATTTTAAGCATTATACGACATGGTGCAGAATAAATTTAATAATATATAAATTTAAAAATGCCAAATGAAAAAATCATTTGGCATTTTTGTCTTTGGAGGACATTTATGTATTATCCTTTAAAATTCAAACCTGTCTACAAAGATTATATCTGGGGAGGCCGATACTTTGAGAAGCTGGGTAGAGAGCTGCCGGAAGGAGTAGTTGCTGAAAGCTGGGAGATATCCTGCCATAAGAACGGACTTAGTGTCATAGCAAATGGAGAATATGCAGGGATGACACTTGCTGAGCTTATAAAGTCTGACCCAATAAGTATTGTGGGAACAAAATTCCCATCTGGGTGCAAAGAATTACCTCTATTGATAAAACTAATAGATGCAAATGATAGGCTGTCAGTTCAGGTACATCCTGATGATAACTATGCTGCTGTTTATGAAAATAGCTTTGGAAAAAATGAGATGTGGTATATAATAGATGCAAAACCAGGCGCAAAACTGGTTGCCGGACTAAAAGAAGGTGTAACCAGAGAGAAATTATTAAAGGCTCTCAGAGAAAACCGTATTGAAGACTACCTTTTACAAGTTGAGGTGAAGCCGGGGGATGTTTTAAATATACCTGCAGGAATAGTTCATTCTATAGGCGAAGGTATAGTAATAGTAGAAATACAACAGTCATCCGATATTACATACAGGGTATTTGACTACAACAGGGTTGACAAAAACGGAGTGGGGCGTCAGCTTCATATGGACAAAGCGCTTGATGTAATTAACTTTAAAAACGAATTACGAAACGCTAAATGTGAAGGTGTAAAGGTTAAAGTTAACGATACCTGTTCCAGGACGGTATTTGTTGCTAACAGATATTTTGCTTGTGAAAGGTATTCCGTAAACGGAGGGTTCATAGAAAAATGTGATGGAAGCAAATTTCATACCTATGTCTTTTTGGAGGGGGATGGGATAATTCAAACAGGAAATATTAATGTGAAAGTTAAAAAGGGTGAAACTGTATTCCTGCCTGCGGCTTTAGGTGAATATATTGTTTCCGGCAAATTAGAGACTTTAAAGATATATATACCTGACTTTAAAAATGACATTGTTGACCCCATGAGGAATGCAGGCTGTTCAAACAGTGAGATATACAAGGTACTAAGTTGATAGTTAAACAAAAAATACATGGAGGGAAAAAAATGATTGCAATAAATAATCTTACAAAAAACTATAGTAAGTTCAAAGCGGTTGATGGAATTTCATTGACTGCAAAACCGGGTGAAATAACTATACTTCTCGGACCTAACGGTGCGGGTAAATCCACTACAATTAAAAGTATTGCGGGACTTTTGAAATTTGACGGTGAAATAACCATTTGGGGTTGCCCCAATAAAACAGTAGAGGCAAAGAAAGTGTTTGGATATATACCCGAAACACCAGCTTTGTACGATTTGCTCACACCAATGGAACACGCTGAATTCATTGCCAAGGCATACAAGTTGGAATCCGGATGGGAGGACAAGATAAAGGCCATATTTGAGAGACTTGAAATTTATGATAAAAAGGATAAATACGTAAGGGAGCTTTCAAAAGGTATGACCCAGAAGCTCAGTATTGCGCTGGCTTTACTTATTGAACCCAAAGCGGTACTTTTTGATGAGCCTTTAATAGGTCTTGACCCCAAAGCTATAAATGAGGTTTTAAAAATATTCCAGGAGCTTAAAGAACAAGGGAAAAGTATACTGGTAAGTACTCATATAATTGATACAATCAATGATGTTTGGGACAGAGCATATATAATGAATAAAGGTAAAATAGTTTGTGACATTACAAAAAATGATCTTAACGGAAGGGATTTAAAAACTATATTCTTTGAACTCACCGAGGAGGAAGAAGAATGCAAGCAATAATGTATTTAATTAAAAGAACTTACATAAATAAAATAAAGCGTGCATTTAAAAGTGTTCCCTCGGCCATACTCACTGTCTTGGGAGTGGTTGGGTTTTTATTTGTTTTTATATCATCCTTTCAAATGAAAAAAGCTCCTTTTCAGAGTGGATCTTCCGAAACAATTATTGCAGCCATCGTACTTTTTCTAGGTGTCTTATTATACAATTCATTTCTTTCCAAAGATACGGGAATATTGACAATGGCTGATGCAAATTTCCTTTTTACAGGGCCCTTTGAAAAAAGGCAGGTGCTGATGTATCTGTTGGTTTCTGTGGCACCCGCTTCGTTGATGATTGGCTTTTTCATGTGTTTTTATCTTCCACTATTAATGGGCCCTGCACTGAGCGTTCTTGAATATATAATTACTCTTATTGTTGTTAGTCTTTTTCTGGCGATTATTTTCCTATCATACTATTATATATACATAGTTGATTCGGAAGATACAGGCTTTAAGAAAAACTCAAAAAAGGTTTTCTGGGGTTTCATAGGTGTACTTGCAGTCATTTTTGCAGTTGTTTTATTTAATAATGATTTCGAATTAAAAATAACAGTACAAAAATATTTTGGAAGTTCATGGTATAACTGGGTGCCTCTTTTCGGGTGGACGAAATGGGCAATAAGTTCACTGATGGCAGGAAATATTCTGACAGGTTTTCTACCGTCCGTGTGTTTGCTTTTGGCTGTAAATGCATTGCTTTGTGCTATGTTGTACAATATAAAAGTTGATTTCTATGAAAAAACTCTTGAAGACTCAGTCAGTCTTCAGAAAATAATGGATGACATTAAGACCTCCGGCAAGGCGGATTCACGTGCCTTTTCAAAGCTAAAAAACAAGTCTGTCTCTGTCAAATACAGAACAGGGGCTTCTGCAATATATTCAAAACAGATGTTGGAAAGCAGGAAACTGGGTATATTGTCAAATTACAGGGAAATTTTAATGGAACTGTTCTACGTAGCTTTTGGTTTAATCTTTGGATTTGGATTCAGTTTTGTAATGGCTATGGTGAGTTTCGGAGCCTTGTCAATGTCTCTTAATGACTCATGGCACAGGGATTTTAAAAAACCGTATGTTTTTCTGATACCGGAAAGCTCCTTTAAAAAAGTAATTTATTCGGTATTGCCGGGATTAATTAAAACCATGATAAGCGGCGGAATAGCCATAACAGTTGCAGCTATAGGTTACAAACTTGAACCGTCAGCCTGGAGTAGTTACGTAATGGTATTTTTAAGTTTTGCGATACTATTTGTTTTTGCAGAGGTATTTACATACAGGATAATAGGATCAAGTTCCAATGCAGTAGTAGTTACAATGCTTAGAATGTTATTGGTAATTGTTGCCTGTGTGCCTGCGATAATTATACTAGTTGTAATAGCGATTCTTTCAAACGGTGTACCAAATGTAACAGAAACAGCTTTATGCATGTTGGCGATGAATGTAGTATTTTCAGTATTGCTGGCATACCTCAGCAAGGGCATATTTGAACAAAGTGAACTTATGGAATAACGTGTATTATGTTTGACACATAAATTTCTTTATTGTAGAATAGCAAATGAAACGAGGCCATGAAGGTCTCCCTGATTAACACTTTAATCCGTTTTAAAAATTAATTAGACCCAAGAAGGGCTAGTATTTTACATACCCTTATGGGTCTATTATTATGTACTAGGGGGAGATCATCAATGCATATGGGAGATTTTATGCTGTCTCCGGTAGTTGGAGGTACAATGATGACAGCAGCTGTGGGAACAGCGGCTATTTCAATTAAAAAAGTAAGGGACATGGACGAGAAAAAAATCCCTATAATGGGAGTAATGTCCGCTTTTGTATTTGCAGCACAAATGATTAATTTTACAATACCGGGGACAGGTTCAAGTGGCCATCTGGCAGGGGCAATAATGCTTTCAATTCTGTTAGGGCCCTATGCGGGATTTTTGTCAATAGCGGCAATACTTCTTATACAGGCATTGTTTTTTGCTGACGGAGGCCTGCTTGCCTACGGGTGCAATGTAATAAATATGGGTTTTTTTGCATGTTTTGTTGCATACCCGTTGATATACCGTACTATAACTAAAAAAGGATTGACCAGAACGAGATTAATGACAGGAAGTATTCTGGCTTGCGTTGCAGCACTTCAGATGGGTGCTTTCAGTGTAGTGATACAGACACTACTTTCAGGGAAAACCGAACTGCCCTTTACACAGTTTGCACTTGCCATGCAAGGGATTCACCTGGCAATAGGAGCGGTGGAAGGCGTTGTGACGGCTGCTGTAGTAACCTTTGTCTGGAAGGTGAAGCCTGACATAATCAATGCCGAAACGTCTGTTAGAAGTAAAAAGCAGGGCTATAGGTCTGTGATTGTAGGATTTTTTGTGGCTGCCCTGCTTCTGGCAGGAGGAGTATCCCTCTTTGCATCTGCAAATCCCGACGGTCTCGAATGGTCTATTGGCAAGGTGGCAGGAGATAAGGAGTTAAAGGGCGAAACCCAAGTACACAAATCTCTTGAAAAAGCCCAGCAGGATATTGCGGTGTTGCCCGATTACAGATTTAAGAAACAGGAAAATACAGATGAATCCGCAGGAACGGTTGTTTCGGGACTTGTGGGCTCCGGAATTACAATAGGGTTGGTAGTATTGGCAGGTTATTTGATAAGGCTGATAAAGCGGAAGAAAGCTGATTAAATAATTAATTTGGAGTATTTTATGACAGACCTGGCAGGAGCATTATATGAGATAAAGCATTTGGATGAATTATCTAAAAGGAAAAACTTTATTAATAATATCCATCCCCTTGCTAAAATGATTGTTACTCTGGCTTATATAGGGATACTTGCGTCCTTTGACCGATATGAAGTATCTGCACTTATACCGTTTATAATGTATCCTGCTGCCGTTATGATTATTTGCGAAATACCAGCAGGAAAGATTATAAAAAGGGTTCTGGCTCTGGAACCCTTTATTATTGTGGCCGGAATACTTAACCCGATATTAGATAAAAATATTATATATATTGGAAATATGACAATGTCAAGCGGATGGCTGACACTAATTTCGCTTATAATAAAAAGTACACTTATGGTATCGGCGGGTTTTTTACTAATTGCAACTACAGGCATTGACGATATAGCGGGGGCAATGAGTATGGTGAGGATACCAGCCATATTTGTTTTACTGTTTTTATTAACCTACAGGTATGTTTTTGTTCTCATGGATGAGGCTGAAAGACTTTTCAGAGGTTATTCCCTCAGGGCGCCCGGGCAAAAAGGTGTAAAAATAAAGGTTTGGGGCTCAATGGTTGGGCAACTGTTAATCAGGAGCTTTAACCGGGCACAGATAATATATCAATCAATGGTTTTAAAGGGCTATAACGGAAAGTACAATATATCCGGGGATAGAAGTTTCAGATATGCAGATGGAATTTATCTGCCGGTATGGGTTGTATTTTTTATTTTGGTACGGTTATTTAATATACCGATGATTATAGCGGGGATTTTTCATTGAGAATTTTTATGGAGGTCTTATGAGTCATCACAGAATAGAACTGGAAGAAGTCAGCTTTAGTTATCCTGACGGGCATCAGGCACTTGATAATATCACTTTTCTGCTTGGACATGGGGAATCGGTGGGTGTTGTAGGAGCCAATGGGGCTGGTAAATCAACACTGCTTTCAATATTATCAGGAATAGTGTTTCCACAGAAAGGCAGTGTAAGGGTCGGAGATATTCCTGTTACAAAGAAAACCCTTGCAGAAGTCAGGCGCAGCATAGGACTTGTATTCCAGGAACCTGACGACCAGCTTTTTATGACATCAGTATACGATGATGTAGCATTTGGACCAAGAAATTACCGGCTGGATGAAAAAGAGGTCGAGCAAAGAGTAAATCGTGCCTTGGAGGAAGTTGGGATACCTCATTTGAAAGACCGTCCTCCATACAAGCTTTCAGGCGGTGAAAAGAAGCTGGCAGCTATAGCTGCGGTTATTTCTATGAAGCCGGATGTACTGATAATGGATGAGCCTACTGCTTCATTAGATCCGAAGGCAAGACGCAAAATAATGAATATTCTTAAAGGCTTCAGTCATACAAAAATTATAACAAGTCACGACTTGGACATGATAATGGATATGTGTGAGAGGACAATAGTTCTGAAAAATGGCAAAATAGCGGCAGATGGGCCCACAACAGATATCTTGGGAGATAGTGGACTTATGGATAGTTGCGGCCTTGAGATACCTCTTGCAATGCAAAACTGTCCTGCTTGTAAAAAATCTAAATTCTTTTAAACTATTATACTCACCTAAAAATGTAAGAGTAATTAGATATGAGAAGGATATTATAGTAAATGTGTCCTGAAGAAGCTGTACAAGCAGTAAGCTGAAGACAAAAGGGTTGAACTGCCTTAAAGTTATGGTATTATATACCGTAAGGTAAAATAAAACACATTGTGAAAAAGCTACGTTCAATACTTTACAGAATATATTTATTTCTTATAATGGTAATAGAATGTTCATTCAGACAGTATCCGTGGAGGACAACTAATGGCCATGTAAATAGCCAAAGCTGTCTTGGCGGAATTGTAGTTGGTTGGGAGGATATATGCGGGTTGCAGTTATAGACGGTCAGGGCGGAGGTATAGGCAAGCTTATGATTGAAAAACTCCGTGGGGCATTTGGCAATGAAATTGAGCTGCTTGCCTTAGGAACAAATGCACTTGCAGCATCCTTAATGCTCAAGGCCGGTGCAAATGAGGGAGCCTCCGGTGAAAATGCAATTTTATTTAATGCATCCAAGGTGGATATAATAATTGGGACAATAGGGATTGTGTGTGCAAATTCCATGTTGGGTGAGCTCACACCTGGAATGGCAGCGGCCATTGCACAAAGCCAAGCGGTAAAAATATTGATTCCTTTGAATAGGTGTAACATCATGGTAACCGGAACTTGTGATGAGCCGCTTCCACACCATTTGGATGATGCTATAGCTATGGTTGGAAACGTAATAAGGAGTGATAAAAGTGTGCGAGGCTAATGTATATCTTATAGATAAAAATGGTAAGGAGACTCTTGTTCTTGATTCGGTGGACAAGGTGATTCCTGATAAAGAGGAAATAATATTAGAGAATATTTACAACGAAAGAAAAAAAGTAAGGGCTAGAATAAAAGAAATGGAACTTGTTGATCATAGAATTATTTTGGAAAGTATCGATTAATATTATAGAAAACAATTTTGGTATATGGGATAGTGATAATATTGTATTTATTTTGTTATAAAACGTTTTGTTTTTGTGGAGGAATGGTGATTAATAAGGCTCCAAAACTCTCCCTATATTTTTATAACAAAGCTCTTAACATTTATTTTAAAAAAGGTCTGGAAGTTGATTTTATAGATTTGTTATTGAATATTGCGGTGACCCTTGATTCACTGGGAAAACAGGCGGATGCGGTTAAAACCTACAAAAAAGTTTTGGGAATTAATCCTCGTGAAGCCAGAGCTTATTACGGCCTGGCAATAATCTATGACGACCGGAAGGAATTTGACAGAGCCATAAAAATGTATAAAAAGGCTATTGATATAAATCCTGACTACTCAAAAGCATATTTTTTTCTTGCTAATTCATGTGATGAAGGCGGGCGGAAAGAAGAAGCAGCTGAGTACTATGAAAAGGCAGCCGAGCTTGAACCATACCACTTCTGGGCATATAACAACCTTGCTGCTGTTTATGAAGAATTGGGAAAATACGACAAAGCTCTGCTTGCTATACGAAAGGGCCTGGAATTGGAACCCAACCATTTTAAGGCACTTTTTAATGCGGGGGTAATTATGAACAGGCTTGGCTATACCCAGAAGGCTATAGCTTATTATAATACATCTATAGAAAAGAACCCAAGATATGCATATAGCTATCTGAATCTTTCTCTAATATATATGGAAGAAAACGATATAGATAAAGCTATAGAGGTTATCTCCAACGGGGTAAGATTTAACCCTGAGGCATCGTTTCTATACTATAACAGAGCATGTTTTTACATCCATACGGGGAATCTGAGTCTTGCCTTAAACGATTTGATTACTGCAACAGATATAAGCAGTGAGCTGGAAGAATACATGAAAACCGATAATGAAATAGATCCTTTAAGGGAACTGGAGTTGTATAAAAAAAGATTTGCATATGTGTAAAACAACCCACAACTTGAAAATACCTAACGAATATCACGTAAGAACCTGATATTCGTTAGGTATTTTTTTTCTCAAAGGTTTAGTAGTCTTCTAATATCCAATACAATTATTTACAGTAAAGTTCAAGATATTACAACGGAGATCAATAATTTACAATAAAGTTCAATAATTTACAATAGAAATATTTACAAATAAGATTATATATGGTAATTTATATTTGAGTGTTGAAAAATAGTTTTCAAAGGAGGAATGTAATGTGAGACAAAAGGTAATGGGGCTGTTTTTAGCAGTTGTAATGTGCTTAACATTTACAATTACTACAATGAACGTACAAGCGGCAACAACTATCACATCAAACCAGACCGGTACTCAGGACGGGTACGACTATGAACTCTGGAAGGATTACGGTAACACAAGCATGACTCTCGGGAGTGGCGGAGCTTTCAGCTGCCAGTGGAACAACATCGGTAATGCACTATTCAGTAAAGGTAAGAAATTTGACGCTACTCAGACATATCAACAGCTTGGAAACATGACAATCAACTACTCTGCAATTTTCAATCCCGGTGGGAATTCATATTTGTGTGTTTATGGATGGACTATATCTCCTCTTGTAGAATTTTACATTGTGGATAACTGGGGTACATATCGTCCTACAGGAACATTTAAGGGTACTTTTACTGTTGATGGAGGTACATATGACATATATCAGACTACTCGTGTCAACCAGCCCTCCATCCAAGGAACCCAAACTTTTAAACAGTATTGGAGTGTTCGCCAAACTAAACGTACCAGCGGAACAATATCCGTTAGCGAACATTTTAAAAAGTGGGAAAGCTTAGGAATGACAATGGGTAAACTGGTTGAAATTTCCTTTGCTATCATAGGTTGTCAAAGCAACGGAAGTGCTTATGTAACCACTAATACACTTACTGTTGGTGAAAGTTCAAGCCCTGCAAATCCTACAGACCCTACGAGCCTAAGCATAGGATGCAAAACGGAATGGGAGAACATGGCTCTCAGCGGTACATATAAAGGGGAAAGTTAACTCACCATTTGCAGGAGTAGCTTTATATATGCAATAAACAACGTTAGCCAAGAAACAGAAAATTAGGAATTCAGTTGGTTTGTACTTCAGATAAGGGTACGTGGGATACTTACGTTACGTTAATTATTTGAAGATCAAATAAAATTAATTAAGTAGCAGTTTGTGTATTGGTTTTGTTTTAACATCTGATTTATTATTTGGCAAAAATCCCGGCGGACATTCTCCGACGGGATTTTTGTTAGCATCGGTTTAGTACATTACTTTGATATTTTCTTGACAGACATTGTTGATTTAACTATAATAAAAACAATAAGTGAATATAAGTCGGATGATTGTTGTGGGAGAGACGTTTTAGAATACGCTAAAACTCACCGAAGGAGTAGCACTCTCAGGTAAAAAAGACTACAACAGGACGGACCTCTGGAGAGACCAATGACGGCGCCGAAGGGGCAAGGGCTAAAAATTATTAGCTTAATCTCTCAGGCAAAAGGACAGAGTATCTATAAGATGCATTACATCTATTAGTTTTTTAGTGCATTTCAGAGGTCAAATAATTTTTTATTTGGCCTTTTATAATACTTACAATTCAGGTATCGGGGATACCGCAACTAACATGTTCAATATGAAAATTTAAATATACTGGAGGGCTTAGCCGTGGAAAAAGAAAAATTACTTATGACTCCAGGACCCACAATGGTTCCACCTAGGGTTTTAGAAGTTATGAGAAGACAAATTATTCATCATAGGACAAAAGAATTTGAAACTATATATGATGAACTGGAAGAAGATTTGAAATTCGTTTTTCAGACAAAAAATAAGGTACTTATGTTTGCGTCTTCAGGCACGGGTGCATTGGAATCTGCAATTGTAAATCTCTTTTCACAGGGAGATAGGGTGCTGGCAATAAGTATAGGAGCTTTTGGAGACAGATTTGCAGACATATCTTCAACTTTCGGACTTGAGGTTCAAAAGCTGGCAGTTAACTGGGGCGAAGCGGTAGATGTCTCAGAAGTTAAAAAAATACTGGATGCAGATATTAATAACGAAATCAAGGCAGTTCTTGTTACACATAATGAAACATCAACCGGTGTAACAAATGATATTGAAGCACTTGGAAAACTTACAAAGAACACTGAAAGACTTTTACTTGTTGATGCCATAAGTTCTCTTGGAGGACTTGATCTTCAAATGGACAACTGGGGTTTAGACTTGGTTGTAACGGGCTCACAGAAAGCGTTGATGGCACCTCCCGGACTGGCTTATGCAGCATTAAGCGACAAAGCCTGGGAAGCAGTTGGTAAATCCAAACTTCCTAAATTTTACTGGGATTACAAGAAGTATAAAAAAGGCTTGATGAAGGAATCGGAGAATCCACCATATACTCCTGCGATAAGTTTATTAATGGCTCAGGCAGAAGCGTTGAAAATGATAAAGGAAGATGGGCTTGAGAATGTCTATGCAAGGCATAAAAAGTTAGCATTGGCAACACAGGCAGGAGTTAAGGCACTTGGACTTGAGCTGTTCCCTGATGAGAAAGTATCTTCCTACATAATAACTGCTGTTAAAGCACCGGAAGGTATAGATATTGCAAAGGTTATAAAAACTATGAACCTGAAGTATGACATAATGATCACAGGCGGCCAAAAGCATCTTAAAGGAAAAATATTCAGAATAGGGCACTGTGGATATACAGATAGCCTTGATCTTATTAAAACATTTGCTGCTTTGGAGTATTCCTTGAGTGAGGCAGGCTACAAAGTAGAAATGGGAGCATCAGTAGGAGCAGTTCAGAAGGCACTGCTATAAATATTGAGAATAAATAACAGGAGGCTATTAGATATATGAAAATAATTGTAACGGAACGAATTGCAGAAGACGGTATTAACTATCTTCTGGAAAATGGACATGAAGTAGATACAAAATATGGAATATCCCACGAGGAATTACTTGAGATCATAGAAAATTATGATGCAATAATAGTAAGAAGTGTTACCAAAGTAAATGAAGAGCTTTTGCAAAGGGCCAGCAAATTAAAGGTTGCAGGACGTGCAGGAAACGGTATCGACAATATTGAAGTACCTGCATGTACAAAGAGAGGTATCATCGTTGTTAATACTCCGGAAAGCAACATTATGGCAGCTGCTGAGCTGGCAATCGGACATGCATTTGCCATATTCAGAAATATACCACAGGCACACTGGGCAGGTAAAGCTCAGAAGGATTTCAGAAGAAGCAAGTTTAATGGTAACGAGCTTGATGAAAAGACAGCCGGTATAATCGGCTTGGGCAGAATAGGCTCCATAGTAGCCACAAAACTAAAGGGATGCAATATGAAAGTAGTTGCGTACGACCCGTATATAACTGATGAAAAGTTCAAAAAGCTTGGTGTAGAAAGATGTGAAACTCTGGAAGACTTGTTGAAACAGAGTGATCTGATAACTCTGCATACTCCAAAGACATCAGAAACTTACGGAATAATAGGGGAAGAGCAATTAAAGCTTTGTAAAAAAGGTGTCAGAATAGTAAACGCAGCAAGAGGCGGACTGGTTAATGAAGATGCTTTATATAACGCAATCAGAGAAGGACATGTGGCAGCAGCCGCACTTGATGTTCTTGATCCCGAGCCAAACTACGACAAAAAGCCTGAAGAGCAGGATTATCAAAACAAGCTCTTTGAGCTAGACAATGTAATAATCACTCCTCACCTTGGTGCTTCCACGGCTGAAGCAAACTACAATGTAGGTACTGCCGTTTCAAAGCTTGTTTCAGATGCATTAAAAGGAGAAATGGTTGCAGCTGTTAATATGCCTCCTATGAAAAACAAGGATTTGAACGAGATGAAGCCTTATCTTGATTTGGCTGAAATACTTGGTAAAATATATTACCAGGCTGAAAAGGAAACAGTTAACAAGATTGAGATAATTTACAGCGGAGAACTTGCAGAGCAGGAAACAAAGATACTGTCACTTTCAGTTTTAAAAGGCTTCCTTGATATAGTAATAAAAGAGAAGGTAAACTATGTAAATGCTGAGTTCATTGCAAAGAACATGGGAATATCTCTTACAGAAAGCAAAAGCTCACAACTTGAAAAATACACTAACATGATTACTGTAAAATTCTTTACAAAGAGCAAAGCACTATCAGTTTCAGGTACTGTATTCGCAAAAGAAGAAATACGTGTTGTGGATTTCTTCGGCTACAAACTTGACTTTGAACCTACTCCTTATGTTTTAGCAATTCAAAATGTAGATGTTCCGGGTATTATCGGTCAGATAGGAACAATACTTGGTGCCAGCGATATCAATATTGCTGCAATGCAATGGAGCAGAAATCACAAGGGTGAAAAAGCGGTTGCATTTGTAAGTGTTGATTGTGAAGTTCCGACAAATGTCCTTGAACTTCTTAAAAAGATAAACGGTGTATTAAAGGTAACATTGCTTAAATTCTGATAATAGACATTTAAAAAGGCTGGGGAATCATTCCTCAGCCTTTTTTTAGTATTTTCTATTTAATTTTTAAAATAATATTATTTAACTCAGGGACAAGATTTTTAAGATTCATCAAGTCATTATCGTCCAAATCCGACAACTTTTCTATAAATAAAATTTTGGATTTTTGTTCGATATTGTGTAATAAAGTACATGCTTTTTCAGTCAATTTAACCATTATTACCCTTCTATCATTGGGATCGTCATATCTGTCCGCGTAACCTTCTGCAATAAGCTTGTCGATAATCGGTGTCATATTAGGCCTAGAAATTATCAAGTCATTCGCCAGATGTGATACCGGACAGGGACCGAGTTTTGCCAGCCTGAACAATACTTTCGTATGGGAAGGCGGAATGGGCAGTCCTTTGAACATAGCTGAAGGATTAAATATTCTGCCGCTTAAATGAAGTACAAGCATAAACAAATCATTAGATATACTATTAATTTCTTCTTCGGGTAACATTCCATTAACTCCTTTAAAATAAATAAACTACTACATTTTCTGATAAACAAGACATAAAATAAAAATCTGCGTATATATTTATTTGTTATACAGTAGTATTATTGACTTATTGCTTTATTGTAATTATATACGATTTAAATTAATAATACAATCAAATTATTATTGACATATAATAGTTCTATAAATATAATTAAAAAATGAACTATCAATACACCAAATTTTAAAAGTAAATTGGATATGGTCTTGAACATAAATTTGTCCTACGCAAGACTTTACCCTACTGCAGAAAGGAGTAGTACATGGGGAAATTAATGAGACATTTGAAACCTCATATAATATCAATTGTTGGCATAGTTTTATTTTTACTTGTCCAGGCATATTGCGATTTATCTCTGCCGGACTATATGTCTGATATTGTTAATGTAGGTATTCAACAGGGAGGTATTAAAAATGCTGTACCTGACATAATAAGGAAGACTGAGATGGACAAAATAACTTTTTTTATGAATGATAATGATAAAAAAACTGTTTTGGACAATTATACTTTAATAGAAAAAGGTAAAGCATCTCAGAATGATATGGATAAGTACTTAAAAAGATATCCTGAAATTAATAATAACGATGTATACAAGTTGAATGCAAGTGACAGTGAGGTTATTGACAAGATAAATACTGCAGTCGGAAAGCCGATGCTGTTCGTAGGTGCTATCGAAGGTACAGTCAAAATGTCTGGTAATTCAACTGAAAATAAAAGCAATACGGCTGGTAACAGTGAAATGGAGAAATTATTCGCAAATGTGCCAAAAGGAACCGATCCCTTTACTGTTATTACCAAGCTACCTAAAGAGCAACTGCAAGGCATAATGAAGTCTGTAAATGACAAATTTAGTGATATGCCTGACAGTATAATCACGCAGGGTGCGGTTAAATATGTCCAGGTAGAGTACAAAGATCTCGGAAGGGATACCGGAAACCTTCAGTCAAATTATATACTGATAGCTGGTTTGAAGATGCTTCTTATATCACTAATCAGTATGTGTGCTACTGTTACGGTTGGCTTGATGGCAGCAAGAGTATCTGCCGGAGTTGGTAGAAGTATGAGGAGGAACGTATTTGAAAATGTTGTTGGATTCTCAAATGCCGAATTTGATCAATTCTCCACCTCTTCACTTATTACAAGAAGTACCAATGATATACAGCAGGTACAGATTTTCCTGGTAATGTTCCTGAGATTGGTATTCTATGCACCTATCCTTGGTATAGGCGGTGTATTAAAGGTATTACAAACAGATACATCAATGACATGGGTTATTGGAGTTGCCGTTTTAGCTATAATGGTTTTGGTAGGGGTATTATTCGCTGTAGCAATGCCGAAATTCAGAAGTATGCAAAAGTTAGTTGACAGACTTAACCTCGTAACACGTGAATCCTTGATAGGTATGCTTGTAATAAGAGCGTTCGGTACGCAGAAGACAGAAGAAGAAAAATTTGAACAGGCAAACACTAATTTCACAAGAACTAATCTTTTTGTAGGAAGAATTATGTCGGGTATGTTTCCTGCAATGATGCTTATAATGAATGGTGTTATGATATTGGTTGTATGGGTTGGGGCACATCAGGTGGACTTAGGAAATATGCAGGTTGGTAATATGATGGCATTTATACAATATGCTATGCAGATTATTATGGCCTTCCTTATGATTTCAATGGTTTCCATAATTTTACCGCGTGCATCAGTTTCAATAGCACGTATAGGTGAAGTTATTGATACAAAAGGATCTATTAAAGACCCTGCTGTATCCAAAAAAATTGCAAGTGGAATGAAGGGTACTGTAGAATTTAAGAATGTTTCATTTAAATACCCTGGTGCAGAGGATGATGTTATATCTAATGTCAACTTTACGGCAAAACCCGGCCAGACTACTGCGTTTATAGGGAGTACAGGAAGTGGAAAATCAACTCTTATTAATTTGATACCAAGATTTTATGATGTTACCGGAGGACAGATTCTTATTAATGGAATTGATATAAGAGACATTTCTCAACACGATTTAAGGCAGAAAATAGGGTATGTTCCACAGAAAGGTATTTTATTCTCAGGTACAATTGAAAGCAACCTTAAATACGGTAATGAGTCAGCAGGTGAGGAAGATATAAGAACTGCCGCTGAGATAGCACAGGCTATGGACTTTATAAATGAGAAGGAAGAAGGTTTTAAAACCGATATTTCACAGGGCGGTACTAACGTGTCCGGTGGACAGAAACAAAGGCTTTCAATTGCTCGTGCTCTTGTTAAAAAACCTGAAGTATTTATATTTGATGATAGTTTTTCTGCATTGGACTTCAAAACAGATGCAGCATTACGAAAAGCACTCAAAGAAAAGACAGAGGGTGCAACAGTACTTGTAGTAGCACAGAGAATAAGTACAGTAATGTCTGCAGACCAGATACTTGTTCTGGATGAAGGTCAGGTTGTAGGTAAAGGAACTCATAAGGAGCTAATGGAAACCTGCGATGTTTATAGACAGATTGCCTTATCTCAGTTATCGAAGGAGGAATTGGCATGAGTGAAAATTCAGTAAAGCATGAAAGAACCAGAAGACGAGGCCCTATGGGCGGTGGTCCGATGGGAATGAAGACAGAAAAGGCCAAGGACTTTAAAGGTACAATGAAAAAATTGCTTGCCTATATGAAGCCTTACAGAGTGTCTATGATAGTAGTACTTATATTTGCTATAGCCAGTGCAGCATTTTCAATTGCAGGCCCAAAAATATTGGGTAAAGCGGTTACCAAGATTTATCTCGGTTTGATGGATAAAGTCAGTGGTACAGGTACGGGTATAGACTTTGAGTATATTGGAAAAACGTTATTATTTCTCATAGGTTTGTATTTTATAAGTGCCATATTCTCATTCATACAGGGTTATGTAATGGCTGGAATAGCACAGAAGGTTTCATATAATATGAGAAAAGATATTTCTCAGAAAATAAATCGCATGCCGTTGAAGTTCTTTGATAAGGTTACCCATGGAGAAGTTTTATCAAGGGTTACAAATGATATTGATACCGTGAGCCAGACTTTGAACCAAAGCTTATCACAGATGTTTTCTTCCTTTACAGTACTTATCGGTGTATTGATAATGATGCTGTCAATAAGCTGGCTTATGACTTTGGCGGCAGTGCTTATAATACCTTTATCAATAATATTGATATCACTGATAGTTAAAAAGTCACAGAAGTACTTTAAATCCCAGCAGGAATATCTGGGTCATGTTAATGGTCACGTTGAAGAAGTATTCAGCGGACACAACATAATGAAAGCCTTTAACGGTGAGAAAAAAGCAATTGAACAATTTGACAATTTGAATAATACACTGTTTAAGTCAGCATGGAAATCACAGTTCCTTTCTGGGATGATGTTCCCAATAATGGGCTTCATAGGAAATATTGGGTACGTTTTAGTAACAATCCTTGGTGGTTGGCTGACAATCAAGAACAAGATTGAAGTTGGAGATATTGTTTCATTTATACAATATGTTCGTACCTTCCAACAGCCTATAGGTCAGGCAGCACAGATTGCAAACGTGCTTCAGTCCACAGCGGCTGCGGCAGAAAGAGTTTTTGCCTTCCTTGAAGAAGAGGAAGAACCCAAAGATGTGGAAAATCCTGCTGATACCGGCATGGTTAAGGGTGGAGTTGAATTTAAAAATGTTCACTTCGGATACAATCCTGAAAAAACCATTATAAATGACTTCTCAGCCAAGATAAAACCGGGGCAAAGAGTTGCCATAGTTGGACCTACCGGAGCAGGTAAGACTACAATGGTTAAGCTGCTAATGCGTTTTTATGATATAAACAGCGGTGACATCTTCATCGATGGTGTTAATATAAATGATTTCAAGCGAAATGATTTACGTGATTTGTTTGGAATGGTTCTTCAAGATACATGGTTGTTTAATGGAAGTATAATGGAAAATATACGCTACGGAAGATTGGATGCAACTGATGAAGAGGTTAAGGAAGCTGCCAAGGCAGCACATGCCCACCACTTTATCAAGACCCTTCCAGAAGGTTACAACATGATTTTGAATGAAGAAGCCAGCAATGTATCACAAGGTCAGAAACAGTTGCTTACTATCGCCAGAGCTATTTTGTCAGATCCTAAGATTCTGATACTGGATGAAGCAACCAGCTCAGTTGATACCCGTACAGAAGTATTGATACAAAAGGCCATGGAAAACCTCATGAAAGACAGAACAAGCTTTATCATTGCTCACAGACTGTCCACAATCAGAGATGCGGATTTAATTCTGGTTATGAAAGACGGAGATATCGTAGAGCAGGGTAGCCATGAGGAACTCCTTGCAGCAAACGGTTTCTATGCTTCCTTGTACAACAGCCAGTTTGAAACTGCTGAAGCATCATAAAATAGATAAACGTAAATTAAAAACCTTCCTTTTAGCCAGAAGCATAAAGGAAGGTTTTTTTGTTAAATAGAAACAGTTATTTTATTTTTCTACATTCCAGATAGAAGCGTTTTTCTTCGGCTTCTCCCATGGAGAAGGTTTTCCTTGGCAGTGCCCCATCTAAAATAACAGTTTTGAAAAGATCAGTTTTATTCATTGAGGGCAAATAAATACCCATATTTCCCGGTTGTGACCCGAGTTTTGTTACAACATCCTCACCGTGAATATAATCAATTTTTACTTGAGGGTGTTCTTTCATGTAATAATCCAAAAAGGCCTGAAGCGTGCCTACTTCCAGATTGCTTACAGGATTATCAATGAGGATTTCTCCTGAACCTTCTGAAGTTATGTACTTGAATGCATGTGGTTTTGAGCCGCTATTATCTGAAATGTTTTTGTAGTAAGCAGAAAATTCATTTAAAAGATTTTTTGCATCAACATTAAACAATACCCTGTGAATAGGTTCAAATACCAGACCATCGTCGTGGACGTTTACTAGCTCCACTAATGCATATCTTGCAGGATGGTTTTGCTGTTCTTCGTAGGAAAGACATGCTTTAACGTTTTCCCAGTGGCCTTTTGCCGAGGCAAGAGAATGATTACCGTCACCTACTGCAAATAGTAGTACGTCTTTTTGATTTTCCAAATCATATTTTTTGCGGAAATTTTCCAAGTCAGCAAGTTGCGACAGTGCCTCTGCAACTGAGGAAAGATCGCCTTCGTCAGACACTCTATATCCTTTTATGTGTCCTCCGTCCATCATCAGCTCAAAGTCATACATCTTTTCCAGTTTATCAGCTTTTTGAGCAAGAGGTTCAATAACCTTTCTGTCCGGGTCGTCTATGAGAACCATAATATGAGGAAGCTCTATAGGAGCATTCTGACGAATTTTTATACGGGGCGGAAGTCTTTCTATGACTGTACCCTCGGTAGCTCTTATTAAAGTGCAAGAACCCTTTGTGTAGTTATAGCATTCAAGATCAAGTGCAACCATAAGTCCCTTTCTGGACTGAGTATGGGTAGTTTTCCTGTCAACAAGGATAAAACAGTCCTCTAGTTCGTTTAGTGTACCGGATTGTATATAGTTATCCATGTTATTGTTAATTGTATTTATCCTGTAGCTACCGTCACCATCCTCCAAATATACCTCAGGGAAGATTATATTGTAGGTGGAGGGATTACCTTTAGTAAGGTCTGCAACTTTTTCCCAGTAACCGCGTTCGGATGTGTATTGATCACATGCAACAACAGCCCATTTTTCGAGTTGACATTTTGAATCAGGGAGCATAATTTTTGGAATTATTAGACCTAATTCAGAAAGAATTTTTTTGTAATTATCCATTATATACCTCACAATTTAGCGAATTAAAGTATTC
>JAEZIU010000279.1 GCA_023436485.1 Bacillota bacterium
TGATACTGTAGAATTTATTGAACCTGCTACGGATGAAGGAATAATAACTTT
This sequence comes from Bacillota bacterium, assembly GCA_023436485.1. GTDB lineage: Bacteria > Bacillota > Clostridia > Acetivibrionales > DSM-1351 > Ruminiclostridium. The sequence goes on from JAEZIU010000279.1 coordinate 52, forward strand.
TTTGTCGTGCGGAATAATCAAGGGTGTTGGAGAAAAAACGGCAAGGAATATTGTTGTGGGCTACAAAAGTGGTTCAGGATTCATCGAAGGCTTCGGTAGCAACACTTTGGAGATTATAAAGAATGAGCCGCTGTCCCTTGTAAAGATAAAGGGAATTTCGGCTGATAAGGCAAGGCTTATTCACGATTCCTACATGGAAAACATGGAGTACCAGAATATTATGATTTTTTTCCAAAAGTTCGGGGTATCGTCAGCCAAGGCCATGAAGATATATAATACTTTTAAGGGAACAGCCATAGCCATTGCCGAGCAGAATCCATATATGTTCACAAATATTAAAGGATTTGGGTTTAGAACCTGTGACGAAATAGCAAAAAAACTGGGAATAGATTCCCATTCTATATTCAGAATGGAAGCAGCCTTAAAGAGCGTTTTGGAAACATCAGAAATGGAAGGGCATTGCTATTTATACAGGCAACAGCTTTTACAGGCAACTTCAAAGGCGTTAAGTGATAATGATGATAAAATAAGCGAAGCGGAACTGGATGAAGCCTATAAAAGGATGATTAAAACCGGAATCCTTGTGAACATAACATATTCAGAGGACGAAACCAGGCAGGAAGCTGTTTATACAAGGGAAATGTACAAGCTTGAATACGAGACGGCACTTACAATTAAAAATATAGTAAGAAGCCAGCCTGACGTTAATAACGTAAATGTAGACAAACTGATAGAGGAATTTGAAGAGCTAAAGGGTTTTGAACTCGAAGCAATGCAAAAGGAAGCAGTAAGGGCCGTATTTGAAACAAACATGCTTATTCTCACCGGTTCTGCCGGAAGCGGAAAAACTACTACTGTAGAATGTATGATATATGTATTGCAACGAGTGTTTGAGAATCGGGAAGAAATGAGTTTTATGCTGGCAGCGCCTACGGGAAAAGCTGCAAAAAGACTTACCGAAATAACGGGTTTTGAAGCAATGACCATTCACCGGCTTCTTCAGTTTTCCTATGAAAACAAAGGATTTTTTTACAGACAGGGTAATGAACTTCCCTACGACCTTATAGTAATAGATGAAAGTTCCATGCTTAGTATAGATTTGGCCCATGCTTTATTTACTGCGATTTCACCTGGGACAACCGTAGTCATGATCGGTGACACCCAACAGCTTCCTTCAGTAGGTGCGGGAAATGTGCTTGATGATATGATAAAAAGCGGAATTATACCTACAGTCAAGCTAAATGTTATAAAGCGTCAGGCAGACGGCTCGGGCATTATTTCAAATGCCAACAGAATTATAAATGGTGAAATGCCAGAAATAATCAATCAGAACAAGGATTTCTTCGTAATTGAAGAGGATGACAAATACAGAGTTGTAAAGAAGACTCAGGAAGCATTAAACAGGCTTATGACAGCCTATAACCATACAATAGATGATATTCAAATAATATGTCCGCAAAAATCCTCTGAAATCGGGACATATGAATTAAATAAAGCTATACAGGAGATGGTTAATCCTGCCGGATCCAACAAACAGGAAATAAAAAGGGGTAACAGTGTTTTCAGAGAAGGGGACAAGGTTATTCATCTGAGCAATAACTATGAGACACCTCATTATCAGAGAGACCCTGAAACAGGAGGATATTTTGCTGAAGAGAACTGTGGAATTTTCAACGGGGATATTGGAAGAATTATTGAGATATCTAATATTAAAGAATTTGAATCAGAGGATGAGGATACAAACACACCTGAAAAGAAGGTGGCAGTTCAGTATGATGATTTTATAATAATATATCATATTAATGAACTAGAGGAGATAGATCTTGCATATTGTCTGACAGTTCATAAAATGCAGGGTTCACAGTGTGAAGCAGCAATTATACTCTGTCATATGAGAAACTATGTTATGCTGAACAGAAATCTGGGATATACCGCTGTTACAAGAGCAAAACAAATGGCCTGCATAATCGGGCAAAAGAAGGCAATAAAAATGATGGTTTCAAACGTTAAAATTAATGAAAGAAATTCAATGCTGTGTGACCTTTTAAAAATATGAAGGCATAAATAACATAAGAATTGGTTTGTTGCATAAAAATGAAAAATGATGTAAAATTAAGATATAATGTATTTCGTAATTTTAATAAGGGGAGGAAGTTATTATCGCACTTATTGAATATTTCTTTCCTCCGAGGTGCGCCCTTTGCGATACTATTTTGAAGGCAGGAGTGCCAATATATATTTGCGAGAAATGCGTCGGGGATATAGGGTATTATAAAAATTCAATCACTTCATTAAATCTTCCCTTAGAAATACAAAACTATTGTGATGGAATACTCTGCGTTGGCAGCTATATAGCTTCACTCAAAGAAGCTCTGAGAAGGTTTAAATTTAGTAATAAGCCATCATATTACCGGACGTTTGGAAAGCTTTTAGCCTTAAAAGTAAAAAATACAGCAGATATAGATAGTTTTGACATTATTATTCCCGTTCCTTTATTTAGAAGCAAACAGAAGCAGAGAGGTTATAACCAGGCAGAACTTATGGCAGAACAGGTTGCTAAAATATTGAAGGTACCTTGTGAAAAAAGATTATTAATCAAGAGTTCTGCTACAAAAAGCCAGAGTATGCTGAAGAGGACCGAGCGATTATTAAATCTGGAAGATTCGTTTATGTCAATTAATGATGAGTTAATAGCGAACAAGAATATATTATTAGTTGATGATATTGTGACTACAGGAAGTACTGTTAATCAATGTTCTAAGGTACTAAAGAAGGCTGGTGCAGTAAAGGTTATAGCGGGTGTTATTGCAACTACCAGAAATTATTGATATAGGATTTTTAGCTTCAATTTGAGGCATAAATGTTTGGGGAGGGATAAACATGCCTGATTTAAGAAACTGTAGAAGATGTGGCAGAATGTATAATTATATTGGCGGGGCTCCTATTTGTCAGGATTGTAAGAATGCCGATGAGGAAACTTTTAGAAAGATTAAGGATTATTTGTATGATAATCCCGGTGCAACACTATCACAGGTCGCTATGGAAGTTGATGTTAGTGTAGAAAAAATAAAGATGTTTCTGAAAGAAGGGCGTCTGGAAATTACTGATGATTCCAACATAATTCTTGAGTGTGAAAGATGCGGGAAATCTATAAAGACAGGAAGATTTTGCAGGGAATGTCAGAATGAAGTCAGTATTGACTTGGAGAAGACAACTAGAACATTTCAACCGGGTAATTCGGAACAATCAAGGGCGAATGGCGTTGGAATGAGATATTTAAACAAGAAGATATAAAAAATATTTTTATGGCGAGGGCATAATAACCCCTCGTTTTTTAATGCGTAAAAATATCTCAAAATTATTAAAATTTAAAATTATATTTACAAATAAAAAGCAATACTAAATAAATTCAATATTCTGTCGATAATATTTATATAGGTTGGATTTTATTGTGCACTTTAGAAAGTAGGTGTTTTAGATGAAAATTTCAGGTGACGTTTACAATGTTTCAAAGGTATATAACACTCAAAACCATGTTGGAGCTGTTAATCAGGTGAACTCTGTCAAACCCAAAAAGGATGTTATATCCATTTCGGATAATGCAAAGGATCATCAGATTGTTTTTAGGGCCCTCAAAGAGGTTCCTGATGTAAGACAGAACAAAATAGATGAGTTTAAAGAGGTTTATAATTCCGGAACATACAATGTAAGCGGACAAGAAATTGTAGAGAAGCTTGGAAAAGCTATGATAGACCAGAAGGCATAAAGAGAGTCTATCTACTGGGAATGCTAAAGTTCGGAGGTACTGAAAAATGGATACAGGATTAATTAAAGAGTTGACGGACATTCTTAACAAGGAGAATGATATCTACGATACATTCTTAAAGCTATCTAACAACAAGACAGATTTAATTGTAGGCGGAAACGTAAGTGAACTTGAAAATATTGTTAGGATTGAACAGTCCTTGATAATAAAGATAGCAAAATTGGAAGACCAAAGAGAAAAAATTGTTGAATCCTTGTCCTCAGTCCTTGGTAAAAAACCGGAGGAAATAACAATATCGGAATTAGCCTCGTGCTTAGGGCAGAAGGAAGCTATAGAGCTAAAAGCATGCCAGGATAAAATACTAAAAAGTATAAACGGCTTGAAAACAAACAATGAGCTGAATTCAAAGCTTATAAAAAATTCACTGGAGTATATTGATTTTTCTATAAATATGATGACAACAGTGGGGACTGTTACAAACAGTTATGGAAGCTCAGGAAATGCAGACGAGGCAAAAAAGAGAAACTTATTTGACGTAAAGCTTTAATCAGACAGAACTATGTTTTAGGGGGACAGCAAAATGGCTGTAGGATTTTCCAGTTATGAAATTGCACGATCCGGATTGAAAGTTAGTGAGAGAGGATTATTTGTTACAGGGCATAACCTTTCAAATGTTAATACACCAGGGTTTACCCGGCAACAGGCGATTATTGAGACAAATCCTTATATTACCGAGTACGGCAAGAACGGTAAATTATTTCAATATGGGTTGGGTGCTGATATTCAGGAAACAAGGCAAATAAGGCATACTTTTCTGGATATAGTATACAGACAGGAAAATACAATTCAGGGTTACTGGGATACCAGAAGCAAAGCATTTCAGGATGTAGAAGCCATTCTGAATGATCCTATGGGGGATGGCCTGCAGGGAGTTATGAATAAATTCTGGGATTCGTGGCAGGAACTCAGCAAGGAGCCGGAAAGCCTTACTGCCAGAGCAATGGTAAGGCAGAGAGGACAGGAACTGGTATATTACTATAATCATATAGGTAATCAACTGGATAAACAGCAAACGGACCTTAATTCAGAGATTCAGGTTCGTGTTAATGAGGTTAACAATATAACAAGTCAGCTGGCGAAGCTGAATACACAAATAGCAGCACAGGAAATAAACGGCGACAAGGCCAATGACTATAGAGATCAAAGGAATCTTCTGCTGGACAGACTTTCGATTCTGTGTGATGCAGAAGTAAATGAGATGCAGGACGGACAGATGGATGTAACCCTTGGGGGGTACTATCTGGTTACCCGCGGACAGTCAAAGAACCTTTATGTTCAGGCAAATGCAGAAGACGGTGAGTTTTTCTATCCCAAGCTTGAAGGGACAGATATAAAGGTTGGAATAAAGAGCGGTATTTTAAAGGGACTAATGGAAGCCAGAGGAGAGGTTCCCGGAATTAAGGGAAGCATCCAAAACGGAACTCCAAATAATAAGATGGATATAACATTTGCAATTGATGTTTCAGCGGGGAATGATTTTAGTACTCTAAAAGCTACATTATCAACATATGTAGACGAACTAAAAAAGTCCGGTCTGGACTATAATATAAGTTTTATAACCATGGGGAACACACCCGGTATTTATCCAAAAACCTATGATAAAAGCAATATTGATAATATGTTAACCGATTTGACGGCGGCTAATTTATTAGAAGAAGATATTTTAGAACCAAACGGTAGTTTTGGTGGGCTTATAAACCAATTAACTACTATAAATAATGCAAACGGCTTTAGACAGGATGCAAATAAAATTACCTATGTATTTACAAATAAAAGTATTGATGGTGATTCTGGGACAGCACTTGGAGATGCGGCTGCATATGTAAATAGTTTGAACAGCATGAAAATGAAAGTAAGTGTAGTATCCGACAAGGACTACTTTATTAATGGAAAAATGGACGGGGGTAATCCGGAGGTTGGATGGTCTGCGATAACCTCAGGAACCGGCGGAGACTTATTTGATATAGATGGAGATACAGCCGGTTACAATGATATGTTCGGTAACTGGGATTCTGACCTGATAGCAACGATGAGTAATATACCTCCATCATTAAATATAGTATCGGATATAAAAATTAAACTAAATGCAATGTTGAATAGAACAGTTAATGAAATCAACAGACTTCAAATATCAGGTAAGACTTTAGACGGTAAACCGGGTGTGGCATTTTTTGATTCTATAGATAGTAACTATCCAATGGAGATGGGAAACCTGAAATTAAGCGATGAATTGCTGAGTGATAGCGGATTAAACAATATAACAGCTTCAGCGACAACTGCAAAAGGTGATAATACTATAGCCAGACAGATTGCCAACTTGAGAGATGTAGATATACTAGTTAACAGTACCGGGAAAGTAAGTATTGACGAATATTATAGAAATATTATTCTTGAACTTGGAAACGGCGGTATGGAGGCGGATAGGATTGCCACCAGTCAGGCAACGGTGGTAAATGCGGTTGATGGACAACGTACAGCAATTTCGGGAGTATCTATGGACGAAGAGATGTCAAACATGATGAAGTATAAGTTTGCATATGATGCTTCTTCCAGAGTGCTTAATGTAATGGATTCAATGATGGAAACTATTATCACATCCCTAGGTAAGGTAGGAAGATAAGTATATTAAACAAAGAAATGGGTGAAATGAAATGCAGCAAAGCTTTTTTGGTTTAAATATTGCGCTAAGCGGACTTTACACAGCACAAAGAAATTTGGATGTTGTAGGGCATAATCTTTCAAATGCAACAACACCCGGATACTCCAGGCAACAGTCCATACAAAGTGCATCCAATCCTTTGGCAGTTATGGATGGAACAGGTATGGTCGGTACGGGCTCACAGGCAACTGGCGTACAGAGAATCCGTGATACTTATCTGGATTTCAAGTATTGGAGCGAAAATGTAGCTAACGGGGAATGGAGCAAGAAGGCTGAGCTTATGGGTGAGATCCAAGTTACTTTTAATGAACCCTCCAAAAGTGGATTTGTTAAAATAATGGATGGCTTTTTTGATTCGTTACAAGAACTGTCAAAAGACCCTTCAAGTGGGGCCGCGCGTGCATTGGTTGTTCAAAAAGCTACTACATTGACAAAATATTTCAACAGTACAGCCACTCATTTTGAGCAGTTTCAAAATGATATAAATGATCAGGTAAAAACTGATGTTGATCAGGTTAATATAATTGCTTCTCAAATTCAGCTTTTAAACAAGCAGATTTATAACTATGAGCTTACAGGTGGTACAGCCAATGACTTAAGGGATTCGAGAACCCTATTGGTTGACCAGCTTTCAAAGATTGCAAATATACAGGCCAAAGAAATTTCTTACGGCAAGCTGCCAAATGGAGACGACGATATACATTTCCAGATTACACTGGGAGGAAAAACGCTGGTAGATCATTTTAGTTCAACTAAACTTACAGTAGTCCAGAGAACTACGAAACTTAATGAAGAAGATATAGGAAATCTGTATGATATAAAATGGGAAGACGGCAACAGTGTAAACATTTCTGGGGGCGAACTCCGGGGATTGCTGGATGTAAGAGACGGTAAGGATGGAATAGATGGTACTCCCATATATAAAGGAGTTCCCTACTATCAAAGAAAACTGAATGAATTTGTTCAAACTTTTGCGATAGCCTTTAATGAAGGATATACGAAGAATAATACGGGTGGTTATGATGACGGTGTAGGTCATGTTGACGGGTACGGGTATGATTCAGATTTAACAGATGCACCTACCGGTAAAAGGTTCTTCACAATGTTAGGCGTGGGAGATACACCTATATCAGGTGATAATTTTATTAATGGGGCTATAGGGATAGATAATATTGTCACTCAGTATGGTAAAATAACTGCAAAAAACTTTAGTGTCAGCAGTGACATAATAGACAATGCCAATAATATTGCCACATCTGATGCAGACGGACAGAATGGGAATTCAAATACTCTCAAAAAGTTAATGGGTATCAGAGCAAACCAGAGTCTTTTTAAGGAAGGTGCGCCAGAAGATTTTATGAAGTCATTGGTAGCAGGTATGGGTATAGATGCACAGCAAGCGGAGACCTTTGCCCAAACACAGGAGGCCTTAGTAAAGCAGGTAGATAACAGAAGAATGTCAGTATCCGGAGTAAACTTAAACGAGGAAATGACAAATATGGTTAAATTCCAACAGTCATATAATGCGGCAGCCAGAATGATAGTAACTATGGGTGAAATATACGATACACTTATTAACAAGTTAGGAGTGGGCTAAAGATGAGAATAACTAATAATATGTTGATGTCAAATATGTTAACGGCCTTGGGTAATAATGAAGGTCGTATGAGCAAGTATCAGAATCAATTAAATACCGGGAAGAAAATCCAACTCCCATCTGATGATCCTATTGTTGCTGCAAGAGCGTTAAAACTGAGAACAGATGTCTCAAAGATAGAGCAGTACCAAAAAAATCTGGGTGATGCCCAATCCTGGGTGGATGCTACGGATGCTGCTCTGGCTCAAATAGGAGATGTATTGAAGCGTGCCAAGGAACTTGCCACTCAAGCTGCAAATGGTACCAATTCCTCAACAGAGACCGGGGATATAGGTCAGGAAATGAAACAATTAAAAGCTCAGCTTGTGCATATTGCTAACACAACCTATAGTGGAAGATATATGTTTTCGGGATTTCAAACAGATCAAAGCTTAATTAACGATGATGAAGTCAGCACTAATTTCGGGAAATTTAAAATTGGTGTTACTACGGCAGCGGAAAAAATTCAGTTTGAAATTGGTGCAGGTGACAATATAAATATAAATGTTACCGGAGGAGATATTTTTAATGGTGGAGGAGATGCTGTTGCGGGGGATGAACCAGCAATGATGGCACTTTTATCTAACGTTATAACTGATTTGGAATCAGGCAATAATGCAGGTGTAAGTAACAAGCTTGATCAGTTTGATGTACAGGTTGATAACCTGTTAAGAGTAAGGGCTGACATTGGTGCAAGACAGAATAGAATTGATTTGTCAGCAGATAGAATGAGCAATGATCTGGTTAATATGACAGATCTGATGAGCAAGAATGAGGATGCAGACCCGGCAGAAACTATTATGAATCTGAAAATGGAAGAAAATGTTTATCAGGCTTCATTGGCTGGAGGAGCAAGAATTATTCAACAAACACTGGTAGATTTTCTAAGGTAATTTAAAAGAGTGTGATACAAGGATGTGAGATGTATGGGGCTTTCTATCCAAACGACACCCGCAAGAATCTCTATTGAGTCAGTTGATTGCAGAATAGAACGTAAAAGTGTGAGTGCTAGGTTGGAGTTGAAACAAAAGCCGCCGGTAGTTAATATAGAAACTGAGCTGCCCAAGGTTTTGATTGACCAATATGAGTGTTTTGCCGAAGAGGGACTGAAAAATAACTATGATTTGCTCAAAGAGCAGACAGATTTTGCATACCGACATGTTATGGAGTACATTGCCAGGGTATCGCAGGACGGAGATGCCATGGCTAAGATTGGGAATAAGGCAAATATAATGATTGATATTGCCCAAAGGAATTCCGTTACTACCCATGAATTCGGTATGGTTACAATACCAATGTCAAGACCTAAAATAGATGCTACGGGTGGAACCGTGGAATTTGACCCGGAACCAATTAATGATATCGGAATGAGAAACGGGGTAATAGGAACATACATTCCACCGCAAACGGACTTTAACTACATCCCTGGAAAAGTGGATACAAGAGTGGTATCCTACGGCTCCATAGAAATTAAATATACAGGCAATAATGTAGATAGTTATATTTAGGCATTATTGCCTTTTTACTTATGCACAAAAGCTCGTCTAAGAGGTATAATAAACTAAATAGAAAATATTTTGGAGGAGTAAATATGCTGGTGAAAACAACACATTTTGGTGAGATTGATATAAAAGATGAGGATATAATTGAATTTAATGAAGGAATTGTAGGATTTGAGGATATACACAGGTATGGGATTATCAGAAATCAGGATTCTGAGTCTCCCTTCAGCTGGATTCAGGCCATAGAGAAACCAGAGCTTGCCTTTGCAGTGGTAGATCCCTTTGCCATAAAGAAAGACTATGATTTTGTATTGAAGGATGAATATGTTACGGTATTGGAAATAGAAGACCCCTCACAGGTTAATGTATTTGCAATTGTCGTAGTTCCGGAGGATTTAAAAAAAATGAGTATGAACCTTAAAGCTCCAGTGATTGTAAATAAAAATAATAGAAAAGCAGCACAGGTGATATTGGATACAGATGAGTATTCGGTCAGGCATTATATAATGGATGAGCTCCAGAAACAGGAGGTGTAACATGCTGGTATTATCAAGAAAAAAAGACCAGTCACTAATGATAGGCAATGATATTGAGCTTACAATCATAGAGATACAGGGTGATCAGGTTAAAATTGGTTTGAAGGCACCTAAACACGTATCCATATATCGCAAGGAGTTGTACCTTGAAATACAGGAAGAAAACAAAAAAGCCGCCACTGCAGACATCGTGGGACTTGATTCCATATTTAAAAAGTAGTATTAATACTAAAAAAGTTTAAAGTTTTTTTGATTTAACTATAAAGTATTTTTAAAAAAGTACGATATATTAATTAAGCAGGAAGGTCATACGCTGTATACCGGCCGGATAGGCGGAGGGCAGGCCTGCATACCATTCGGGAAAGGACTCCCGGAAATATATAAAATCATGGAGGATTTATATTATGAGAATTAATCACAATATTGCTGCAATGAACACTTACCGTCAGTTGACAAACAACACAG
>JAEZIU010000291.1 GCA_023436485.1 Bacillota bacterium
TTTCTCCGTAACTTTTGGAACGCACTGTGGGAATATGGCACAAACAGTATAAGGAATATTGAAACCAGCACGCTTGGAGCAATAACATTGCTGGATATCATACTGATTTCTGATGTTTTGTCCATAAATGACTTATTTGTGAATAATGCAGCAAAGCAATAAAATAGTACAATGGAAAAGGTATTGCAAATAAAATAAAGCAAATAACGTTTGTAGTTCGTGCGAAACATCTTTAACGCTATGGAATTAAAATTCATCTGTATCACCGCCGATTAAAGAAAGTACATCGAGAATTTCCTTAAAGAATTGTTTTCTGGACTCTTTTTTTGAAATTTCTGTTATTATCCTTCCATCCTGTAATAGTACAGCACGGTTGCAATAACTTGCAGCAACTGAATCATGGGTTACCATTAGTACGCTGGTTTTGCACTCCTGATTAACCTTATTGAGATATTGCATAACGTCCTTTGACGACTTCGAATCGAGGTTTCCAGTGGGTTCATCAGCAAGAATTAATTCCGGCTCGTTTACAAGTGCCCTGCATATTGCCGCCCTCTGCTTCTGTCCTCCGGAAATCTCGTACGTATTTTTTTCAAGAATATCTGATATGCCCAGCAGTTCTGAGAACTTCTGCAGCTGTGAATCTATCACAGCCGGCTCTTTTTTCTCCAGAATCATAGGCAACATTACGTTTTCTTTCACAGAGAGGCTGTCAATCAGGTTAAAGTCCTGAAAAACCATGCCCATCTGTCTTCTGCGTAGCAATGCCATCTCTGATTTATTCATATCCGCAAATTCCCTGTCGCCAAACATCACTGTTCCGCCATCAGCCCTGTCTATGCCGCTGATTATATTCAAAAAGGTGGTTTTACCACTTCCCGACGGCCCCATGATTGCAATCATTTCGCCCTTGCATATATGCAAGGTTATACCGTTGAGAACTGTAATTCCACCTTTGTTTTTTTGTTTGTAGGTTTTGGTAATGTTTTGAATCTCCATTATATTCATATGGGCTTTCATCCCTTCCAATCAGGTAATATACATTATTTCCCATATGTTATCACTTTACAGGTTCTTTCGTCAATGCCGCCTTCATTCTGACATTTCATTGATACTTATATTGGGATTGGTATACCGTCCCTTTTTCTCGGTGCCTTTTCGAAATTGTATTGCCTTTGTCGGGCAAAAATTTATGCATGCCAGACACTGGTTACATTCCTTCCCCCACTTTGGCCTTTTATCTACTTTTATACTCTTGCAGGTACATACCTTTTCGCAGATACCACATCCATTGCACTTATCAGTTGCATAAAAACTGTCGGTTCTAATGGCACGCTTGTTAAAGATGGGGCTTACTAAGCCTGTAAACAGCCCCGGTAAAGGGCCTTTTACTACATTGAACATACCTGACTTTTTCTCAGTAACAATTTCAGATATTTTTTTAGTAGTCTCTTCTGCTTCAGCAAGCTTTTTTTCTTCCTTTGCTTTTGAATCTACATTACCCACAACTATATAGTTGTTTGGCATTATGACAGAAAATCCCGCTGAAAGTTTTATATTCGCTGTATTGAGGCTCTCTTCCATAACCTTTACGGTGTTCCCGACATTACCACCACAGGTAGCAACACAAAAGGTGTAGTTGTTGTTATAATTCTTTAATTTTAATTTACTAATAAAATTCAGAACCATTTTGGGAGGTGCCCATGCATATACAGGAAATACAAAGCCGACTATTTCACCCTCCTCAAGGTCATATTCGAAGAATTCTGTTCCGCTGTTTACGGCAGAAGCTATGGATACTAATTTCAAGTCGTTTTTCTCTGCAATGTTTTTTGCAATATAAAGAGAATTTCCAGTGCCCGAAAACCAAAATATCATATCATCACCCTTTCAACCAATTAACTATGTTCATTATATCTATATTTCAGACAAAGTGTAACATGCCGCAAATTAACAACATATTATATTGTTAACTGATCTTCTAACTGTACCACATTGTGACAAGAAAGCATATACATCTAAAATTAAGGATGATTTATCATGAGTTTATATGAAAATATATTAAGCCGCAAAGAAAAAATAGCGGTAATAGGCCTTGGGTATGTGGGATTACCTCTTGCTATCGCCTTTTCCAAAAGAGCCTCTGTCATAGGTTACGACATAAGTCAAGAAAAAATTGAGCTGTATAAACAAGGTAAAGATCCAACCAAGGAAGTAGGAGACGATGCAATAAAAAACTCTACTGTGGAATTTACGTCGGATGAATCGCGGCTTAAAGAAGCAGGATTTTTTATTATCTCAGTCCCTACACCTGTTAGATCAGACCATACTCCTAATCTTAATCCCGTAGAACTGGCAAGTCGCATTGTGGGCAGAAATCTTGTAAAAGGGACAATTGTTGTATATGAGTCTACTGTGTATCCCGGCGTTACCGAAGAAATCTGCATACCCATACTGGAAAAAGAGTCTGGTATGAAATGCGGAGAAGATTTTAAGGTAGGATATTCTCCCGAAAGAATTAATCCCGGTGATAAGCAGCACAGGCTTGAAAACATTATAAAAGTTGTATCAGGTACAGATGCTGATGCACTTGATACAATAGCAAAGGTCTATGCAATGGTTATAAAAGCAGGAGTATATCCTGCTGACTCAATCAAAGTCGCAGAAGCGGCAAAGGTTATAGAAAACTCTCAGCGTGACATTAACATTGCCTTTATGAACGAAATATCAATGGTTTTCAATAAAATGAATATTAATACTAAGTCGGTACTTGAAGCAGCCGGAACAAAGTGGAATTTTCTTAAGTTTTCCCCCGGATTGGTCGGAGGGCACTGTATAGGTGTTGATCCGTATTATTTTACCTATAAAGCAGAGCAATTGGGGTATCATTCCCAAATTATCCTGTCCGGCAGAAGAATTAATGATGTTATGGGGAAATACATTGTTGAGAATCTTATAAAAAACATGATTATGGCTGATTTATCAGTAAAAAATTCAAAAATTGCAATACTTGGCTTTACTTTTAAAGAAAATTGTCCTGACACCCGCAATACAAGAGTTATAGATATAGTGGAAAGTCTCGGTGAATATGGTATTGTGCCCGTTGTTTCTGACCCCGAAGCTGATGCTTTGGAAGCGAAGCGGGAGTACGGTATTGATTTAATACCTATTGAAGACATCATAGATATGGATGCAGTAGTATTGGCCGTTAGCCATAATTCGTTTTTGAAGTTATCAAAAGCCGATATTGATAAGATGTTTAAGACTGATAGAAAAGAAAGCAAAGTCATCATCGATGTTAAAGGTGCATTAAACAAAGATGAATTCATTAGTCCTGAGTACATTTATTGGAGCCTATAATATATAAACAGCCAAGCCATTCTATAGGGAATGGCTTTTATTTTTTACCATTCATGTCATATAATAAACATTTTATGCTATATTGGTATATTTATGTAATATATGTTTGAAAGTGGATGTGTTGTAGAGTATAATGTAATCGTAATAAAATATTTTTTTAAAAGTATTTTTATAAGCTGTACTGAACCTTGAAAAATCAATATTATATATATCACAAACACTTCCCAAAACTCAGTAATAAATCAAATCATTATGTTTATGCCCTCATTAACGTTCCTGTAAATTGATTCTCCTCATAAAATTTATTTTCCATAGCTTTTATTGTTTTACCTACTTATGTTATATGCAAACTACTTAAAGTGGACTCTACAGAGATATTTTAGCGTTTTTTTAAAATAACCGCTAATTTTTAATGTTTACAAAAAATTATTTATAGGAGGTATTTTGTATGAAAAAAAGTCGTTTGCTAATTTTGGCAGCATTTTTTGCACTCTTTACTGCACTATTACCCATGACAAATATTAGCGCAGCTACAGTGTACGGAGACCTGAATTCGGACAGTTCAATAGATTCTATAGACTATTCTATTTTAAAGGGTTACCTTTTCGGCAGTATAACTATAAGTAATCCTACAGCAGCCGATGTAAACGGAGACGGCAACATAGATGCTATTGATTTATCATTAATGAAACAATATATTCTGCACCTTATCACTAAGTTTCCGGCAGATAATAATACAACACCCGTCGACAACACTCCTGCAGCTCAATTGATTGGAGATATTGTTTTCTCTACGCCAAGCTGTAGTTTCAGTAATCAGGTCTCAGTGTCATTGAGTTCAAAAGTTGCTAATTCCCAAATTCGTTATACTACCGACGGAAGCGTTCCTACCGTAAGTTCTCCTTTGTATAGCAGTCCCTTGTCTTTTACCAAGACAACTCAGTTGAGAGCTCAATCCTTTGTAAACGGAGCTGTAAGCGGTAATATGGGTACTGCAATCTATGTTGCAAGTGCTATAAGTACCAAGCATGATCTCCCTGTATTGATTCTGGATGCCTACGGCGCCGGAAAGCCTGCTCGTGACTACAAAGATGTTGCCGTTATGCTGATGGAGCCCCAGAACAATGAAGCTTCAATATTGCAAACACCTACAGTTGCAACTCGTGCCGGTTTCCACGTACGTGGTCAGTCCTCCGCTAATTACGAAAAGACTCCTTATCGTCTTGAATTGTGGGATAACAAAAACGACGATGCCAAATATTCCTTATTGGGTATGCCGGGAGACGGTGACTGGGCATTGCTTTCACCTTTCCCCGATAAATCTCTTATAAGAAATGCTCTTGCTTATGAATTAGGAGCCAGTATGGGATTAAAAGCACCAAGGTACAGATTTGTTGAAGTATACCTGAATCTTGATAATCAACCGTTATCTTCTGCAGACTACCAGGGTGTATATCTGTTAACAGAAACACTGGAAATAGACAAGGATCGTGTCAATATCAAAAAGCTCAAGGACGATGATCTTACAGAACCGAATATTACCGGAGGTTACCTGATGCAGTTCAACATGATGGCAACTAACGGGCCATTAGTAAAAGGATCCGGCTGGAGCGATCTTGAGATAACAGATCCCGATGATTTGTTGCCTGAACAAATGACATGGATAAGCAACTATATTCAAAAGGTGCATAATTCCATCCGCAGTTCTAATCCTTCAGACCCTACCACCGGATACCCTGCTTATATCGACGTTGATTCCTTTATAAATTACATTATTGGAAATGAGCTTGCCCGTGAAGGCGACGCATACATACGAAGTACCTACATATATAAGGATCGTGGTGCAAAACTTGCAGCCGGACCTCTTTGGGACTATGATCTGGGCTACAACTGTGTAACCGGTATGATGGGGGGGTCAAACTCCGTAGAAGGCTGGCAGTTCCAGTCAATGTTTGGTTCTACCTGTGACTGGTACAGCAAGCTTATGCAGGACCCTTCTTTCCAAAGCAAGATCAGTGCACGCTGGCAGGAATTGCGTAGCGGACCTCTTTCTGATACGCAGCTAAAAGCACTGGTTCAAAAGCTAACAACACCTTTAACAAATGGTGCTAAACGTAATTTCCAGAAGTGGAACAACCTGGGTACTTCAAATGTAGGTGGTTTCGGTACACAAACAACCCAGACCTGGGAAGAACAAATAACAATTTTACAGAACTTTCTTCTCCAAAGGGCAGCCTGGTTGGATAAATCCGGATGGAAACCGACTACTAACACCAATCCCGGATGGCCCGGTTGGGGTGGCTGATCCTAGGAAACCATGCAGCCATATAATATCCTCCTCTTGTACGGCATAATCCATACATTTTAGAGTCAAAAGTGGAGGGTACCTTTCAAAGAAAACTGTAGTACTACTTTGAGTAGCAATTTGGCATATATAATTAAAGGCATCAATCAGCAATTATTTCTGATTGATGCCTTTTTATCCCCGTTATTTTCTATTAAATTACCTGCAATTAACAATTTCAAATATTACACATATAAAAATTCTAAATTAAAGAATATTTGGATTTATTCCTATGTAGACGTCGATAATCATATCATCAAGGGTCAGTCCGGGCATTGGCTCATTAATAAGAACGTTGTACCCTACTGTTATCTGCTGCAAATTATTTTCCTGGATAAATAAAAGCATCTCATTGTACGTCTTCTGCAAATCAGCCGGACTGCCTTTATGCCTTGCATAAACTGCATTTGTTACTTTAAACAATGGTTTAAATACATAGTCACCCGATAGTTTCAGCTCCTTATCCATTGGTACAAGTATTTCCATGTCCAATATTGGTTCTTTATTTTTTGTGTCAATTGAAAAAGTTACAGTAACTATAGGGCCGGCTTGAGTTGCACCATTACTTTGAAGAAATTCTCCTATTTTCTCCATTTCATCGTCTAATTGTCTCTGAGTCATCTTTTTTCTAAGAGACAGAACATTTTCCATTATAAATTCTTTACCTGATTCTACCATGTGTTTACATATTCCCCTATCTATGTATAATATTTGCAAACATCTGCAATAAATATTATATATCATTATCAGATAGGTTACTATAGCTTTTTTAGTAGATCATATCTATATATCCGTCAAGCCAATCCACCAAAGTCTGAGTGTAAGGTGAAAGATTTTCCTGTTCAACATCGCCGCGTTGCTTCAAAAATACATGCTGATAAGATCCATTCTTTACGATATTTCCACCATAAACACTTATCCCCATATCACAAGCCGCATTCTGAGGGCTCGTTATTGTTCCTTGTGATGCCAGATATAAGTCCAAATACATTGCCTCAAGCTCGATTTTAGGTACTTTTATGATGGAAGGATCTACTTTTGGTATTAAGGTTCCACTGGCATAAACATTTCCTTCATTATCTATACTAATTCTTATATTCGTATAAACCCATGCACCATTTACATAGCTATATTGAAATACGGTTTGGGGCATATTTTTTATTAAATCTGCTGCCGGTAGCGATGCCAGTGTGCCTAATATAAACCTGTTCAGCAGGTCAGCATCTTGTTGGTTAATATATCCGTCATCATTAACATCCATTGTATAGTCTGCCATATCATATGGAAATGTAGTTAGGCTACCGGCTATGTATCTATTCAGCATAACCAAGTCAGTCAAATTGACAGTTCCATCCCCATTTGCATCACCAATAACCAGACCACGTTCCTGAGCCGCTACAGGAAATACCCCGCAGGTAATCACCAAGGTCAGTACCAGAGCCAGAGCTAAAACCACTTTACCTTTTCTTAAAAAGTTCATTTTTTTGTCCTCCTTTAAATTATAATTTTATACATTATATACCAATATTACCATTTTAAAGGACGAAGGTAAATATATATTATAGTTCAAATGTACGCTAAAAAGTATCATCCAGAGGGTTATAACCCCCTACTGAATGATACTTTTTATAAATCTGTACAAATAATTCAGTTTGCCTTTATCAGTTGCTTGGAAGACTACTTACCATACCAAGCAGGAACTTTTTCAAAATTGCAAGGTCAAAAGCATTAACTTCATTATCGAGATTAACGTCCAAATTTTTAACATAGGCATGGTCAGCAGCCATAATATATTTCTTTAAGCCTGCGAAATCAAGTGCATCAACACTTCCATCATTGTTATAATCTCCATATACAATTATCGGGTCAGGATCATTCTGCGCTTCAAAAGCATATTTCACCATTCCATCTATAATTTCAGGGAACTTGAATTGACAGTTTCTTCTATCTAAGAAACCAAATAATTCTCCGGTACCTGAGAAGTTATTGTTATCCCACAATACACAAACTATTCCACGTGCCTTAGCTTGTCCAACATAGTATGACATATACTCTACTCTTGTCTTAAGATTATTCTTATCTACTGCACCACATTCTCCGATTACTACTGGAATTCCTCTACTAGTATACTTGTTGTAAACGTTATCCATAAACCAAGTAACTTCGCTTTGATCTTTTGAATTATTCATATCCCAAGTATTTACACCGCCATCAGCCATTGCTAATCCACAAAAACCCCATGGGCAATATGCATGTACAGATACTATTAACTTACTATTAGCTGAATCATTTGGCATTTTGAAGTAATCGTTTGTTGCTCCATCAGGAGATGCAACATATCCAGGAACCATGAGATATCTGCTTGCATTGTTTCCTCCTGCTGCACGTACTGTATTAACAAAATCCTGATTGAGTGTATTGATACAATTAATAGAATCAATAACATCTGAATTTGTCAAATCAGGCCACCACTCATTAGCATGTCCTACAAGACGAGGCTCATTCAATCCTTCAAAAATAAGATGATTGTCATAATTTGCAAATTTAGTAGCAATCTGTGACCAGATTTTAGTAATATAGTTTCTTGAAGTATTCATATATTGACTGCTTGGAAAATATCCTCTTGATTTATCACAATCGTGATGACAGTTCAATATTACGTACATTTTATTGTCTATACAATAATTAACTACTTCTTGAACACGATTCAGCCACTGTTCATTAATCTTACAGTCTGAGCCAGTTACATGTACACTCCAGCTAACTGGGATACGTACAGTATTGAATCCCTTTGCTTTAACTGCATCAATCATTTGCTTAGTAGTTTTTATTCCGCTCCA
>JAEZIU010000339.1 GCA_023436485.1 Bacillota bacterium
TGAGTATATGGAACTTATAAAGAGTAAAAAAGTTGATATTAATGGTATGCAACATGAAGAATTAGTCTTAAGGTTTATGTCATTCTACTTTAAAGGATTTGAAGATTATAAAGGGAATATGAAAAAGTTTCTAAACGATACACTTGAACAATATGATTTGTATCGAAATCGTGAAGGCGAATTTGAACAGAATTTTTTAAGAACAATAAGAAACATAAATATTGTTTTTGGAAGAGATGCATTTGTTTATAGGCCATACAGAAATTTAAAGCGTATAAAGATTAATATATCATTGTTTGATATATTAACATATAGCTTTTCTAAATGGGATGATAGTTTCATTTGTGCTAATCAATCAATTATTGTACAAAAATTGGATAGACTGATGAATTATGATCATGAATTTATTGAAAGTATTACTGGTGCACCATTAACAAGAAGTAATACTATTCTTAGATTTAAAAAATGGTTATATGAAGTGGAAAATTATTAAGAAGGAGGGAAGAAGTTGATAAAAAGCTACTCAATTAAAAATTTTAAAAATCATAAAAATCCATATTATATAAATTTTAATGGTCTAACAATTCTTACCGGTACTAACAACTCAGGAAAATCATCCATTCTACAGAGTCTTAGGCTACTATCTATTGTTAAAGATGAAAGTGGGGTTTATACCCGGTTACCTTTTGAGAAAATTAAAGAATTAGGGACTTTTAAAGATACATTAAATAAAGCAGTAAGTAGAGATGATATTATCGAATATAGGTTTGCTTGTGATATTGAGGGATTCGATTTTTGTAGTATTACTTTGCAGTTTAATTCAACCTTAAAACATATATGTAAACTTATTAAGGATAAAGACCAGTCAATTTTAGTAAAAATGGATTTATATTTTCAAAAGACAGGTAATGAAATTCAGAATTTTATATTTGAGTTAGCTGAGGATAAAGAAGAGATACTGTATAAAGTAATAACGCCTAAAGGGTATGAAAATAGCGTTATTGAGTTTAATGGCTTTGTACCTTCACTGGATTTGTTCAATGAATTGTTAACAGACGAGAATAAGAGGTTATTTAACCTTATTGCTCAAAATACTTCATTAAAAGAAGTATTCAGATTTTTATCTAATATAAGTAAATCAAAGATAAAATACCTGAGTGCATATAGGAATATTCAAGCAACTAACAAGTCTACTTCTGAAAACTATTTAGAAACTCATGGACAAAACACGGCAAACATTATACAACAATTAAAAGAGAAAAAAGTGTTTGGTGAGAATAAGAATTTTGGAGAATTGTTTGATTACTGGACTAACAGAATTTTAGGTTCAAAATTTGAAGTAATAGATGAAGTAGATGGGCCCAAAATTGTATTAAATGAAAATGATGTGTTATACAACCTTGAACAGGTTGGGTTTGGTAATACTCAAATAATCCCTATTATTGTAATGGTTTTAGGAAGCGAAAAAGGGGATTTGTTATTAATTGAAAATCCAGAAGTTCACTTACATCCTAAATGGAAGGCTGATCTGGCGGATTTGTTCTATTTTGCTGCTTTACAAGGGGTAAAAGTAATAATTGAAACTCATAGTTTAGAAATAATAAATAGAGTGAGGGTGCTTGTGAAAAACAATGAGAATTACAAGAAATATACAAATCTATATTTCTTTGAGAAAAATGGTTTTGGGGTGAATGTTCAGGAAATAGAAATCGAGAATACAGGAAAACTATCTTGTTGGCCGGAGAATTTTATTGATAAAGTTACTATAGAAGATACGTTTAAATTGATTTAATATGAAATTTTATCTTAATCAACGTGGATTATTTAAATGTTCTTCTGCTGAAATAGATACCTGTATTAATGAAATTCACCTAATTTACAAAAAAATTACAGAAAATAAAAGTACATTGTATGTACAAGATAACATTTACTCCCATCCAAAAATTTTGGAGTTGTATAGTGAGCCACACAAATATTATACTTTTTTTGCTTTGCTTAAACAAATTGAACAAATTCAATGTTGTAGTGATGAAGAATACGGACAAATAACTATCACACCAATAGTAACATGTGAGATTGCTATTGGACTATTCAAAGTATGTATTCGAGACGACCAGCAATATGTTATAACTTCCGCAAATGATACTATAATTACCAACTCAAGTTATAATTTGCGATTTGCTAGCAAGAATATGAGCGTAACTAACCTAATCGGTGATGGGACAATTGATAATTTTCTTTTACATAATCCTATGTGTTCAACAATAAATGATGTTTTTAATAAAGTTGAAGGGCGATGTCCTAATATAAAGTTTACGCAAAAAGCATATATGACTGCCAGTGAAAGGGATTTTAGTTATAGAAACTATGGGTTTGATCTAATAATTGACATGTTTATGCATGTAGAAAAGTTATTACTACCTTATTTTAGAGGTGAAATAGCCTGTTCGGAAAAAGAAATTATTAAACAATTTAAAGAAAACGCTGGTATAGAATTTTCTCAAGAATCTAATGCTACAATGCAAAAATATGGTCATGAACGAGAAATGATAATTGATGGAGATAAATATACTTTTACTTTTCACTTTAAGATTGGAGACAACAGAATTTATTTTATATATATGCCAGTAAAAGATAAAATATTTATTGGACATGCTGGTGGACACCTATCAATAGTGTCTTATTAATGGAGTGAATGGTGAATTGGCTGGTAACCTGTGCTGGCGAACATTAGAAGGGGTATTAAAATGGAGAATATCATAATAAGAGAAGAACGAGAATATGAGTGGTTTGAAACAGAATATATGACAAAGAAGGCTTTTTGGAACCTTCATGCTCCTGGATGCAATGAGCATTATTTGGTTCATATTCTCCGTTCCAGCGGTGATTATATACCTGAATTAAGTAGAGTTGCAGAAGTTGATGGAAAGATTGTTGGGACAATTATGTACTCAAAAGCATATGTAATGGATGAAGAGAATCGGACAGAGGTAATAA
>JAEZIU010000072.1 GCA_023436485.1 Bacillota bacterium
CTATTACCCGGGAGGTATCCCCATGTCAATTAAGGTTCTTTTTGAAAAAAGCAACGGAAAGGTATTGGGAACTCAGATTGTAGGTTACGACGGAGTAGACAAAAGAATCGATATTCTCTCAACAGCCATAAGGGCAGGAATGACTGTATACGATCTTGAAAAGCTGGAATTAGCTTATGCCCCGCCGTTCTCATCTGCAAAGGATCCTGTGAATATTGCAGGCTTCACGGCTTCAAACATACTAAAAAATAATTGCAGTATTTTTCACTGGAATGAAGTAGACAGCATAAATAAAGATACCGGAATATTGTTGGACGTTAGAGAACAAGCGGAGTTTCAGCTTGGAACCATAAACGGCGCAATTAACATTCCTTTGGATAAGCTTAGAGGCAGACTTAATGAGTTGCCAAAGGAGAAAACTATATTTATATTCTGCCAGGTGGGTTTAAGAGGTTACCTCGCAGCAAGAATACTAACTCAAAAGGGCTTTGATGCCAGAAATCTCAGCGGAGGCCTGAAGACATACAGAATGGCAGTTGAGAAGCAGACAAATGAAGGGATATTTGACAGCCAAACGCCTCTGGAGCAACACACTTTGGAAGAAAGACCTTCTTCCGTAATCGAACTTGATGCATGCGGTCTGCAGTGTCCCGGCCCAATAATGAAAGTATTTGACACAATGAAGTCTCTTAATGATAACGACGTTATGGAAGTTAAAGCCACAGACCCGGCCTTTCAGGAAGATATAAAAACTTGGTGTAAATCAACAGGCAATGAGCTTCTTGAGGTTAAGTTCGAAAACAAAACCTTTATTGCTAAAATAAAAAAAGGAATAAAAGAGGATAATTCAATGGCAGTGCAGTATAAAAACAAGAATAATAAATCTATGATTGTTTTCAGTAACGATCTTGATAAGGCTATAGCGTCTTTTATAATAGCAAACGGAGCAGCTTCAATGGGAAGAAAGGTTACAATGTTTTTTACCTTTTGGGGACTGAATATTCTTAGAAAACCGAAAAATTCGGGTAGCGTAAAAAAAGACTTTATTTCCAGAATGTTTGGTGTTATGATGCCTAAGGGATCAAGTAAATTGTCACTGTCCAAAATGAACATGGCAGGCGTAGGACCAAAAATGATACGTTATCTTATGAATAAAAAGAACATATATTCATTGGAGGAACTTGTTGCTCAAGCACAGAATAGCGGGATTGAATTTGTAGCCTGTAATATGTCAATGGATATAATGGGTATTAAAAAGGAAGAACTTATTGACGGTGTTACTATTGGAGGCGTGGCCTCATTCTTGGGTTCTGCCGAAGAGTCGGATATGAGCTTGTTTATTTAGGGAATAATTTATATTAGAGTAATGCTATAAAAAGGGGGATTTCAATTTTGATAGATTTAAAAATTTATGAAAAGAAAGCCGATAAAATAAAAGCAATGGCTCATCCTCAAAGGCTGTGTATTATAAAAGGGTTAATAGAAGGTGGCTGTAATGTCACCAAAATACAGGAATGTCTTGGCCTTCCCCAGTCTACAGTATCACAGCACCTTGCAAAACTAAAGTCAGCAGGTATAATTGACGGAGAGCGAAAGGGGCTTGAAATTTGCTATCGTGTAATTGATGAGGACATCATAGACATTGTAAAAATCCTTCTTAAAGATGAAATTGCTAAAGGCTAGAAGCTATATAATGATACAAAAGGAGCAGTCTCTTCCCATTACCTTAG
Source organism: Bacillota bacterium (assembly GCA_023436485.1). Taxonomy (GTDB): domain Bacteria; phylum Bacillota; class Clostridia; order Acetivibrionales; family DSM-1351; genus Ruminiclostridium. The sequence goes on from JAEZIU010000072.1 coordinate 1,731, forward strand.
TGAATGTGAAGAGACTGTATTTATTATAAATCAATAAGTGCGTCTACCTCGGCTTTTTTCTCAAATAACATGCAACCTCCCTTGTGGTCTCCCAGTAGCAGTCCTTCACTGTCCAGTCTGCCGAACAATGGTGACTTCAAGGCATCCCTAAGGCTTACTTCCCTGAGGTTTGTATCTGATTGAGGGGAAAATGGGCATGGTTCTGCCTCACCGTCAGCATTTATATGGAAAAATCCTCTTCCTGCTGCCAAGCAGCCTCCAGTTGCTTTTTCATCTCCCGGAAACGACAAAAACAATATGTCCTTGTAATCTGCCCGCAACTCTGTAAGCCTTTGTGCAAGTATCTCACGTTCCTTTTCCGTCGGAGCGAGATAATATGTTCCTTTTTCTGCCGGAACATATTCCACGTAAAAAATGATTTTACATCCCATATTTGTTAGAATATCAATAAAACTCTTTTCGGAAACTTCCTCAACATTTTGTGTCGTTACCGTTACAGATGTACCGTAAACTATTCCATTGTCATTCAGTCTGTTCATCACTTCCATCAATGCTTTGTATGTACCCTGTCCCCGCCTTTGGTCAGTTTCCTCCTGATAACCCTCAATGCTTAATACTGGTAGCAGGTTTCTATTTTTGCTGAACAAGTCTATGTAAAAGTCATCTATTAGCAAACCATTAGTAAATATCGGGAAAAGTATATTTTTGCTGTCCGCAGCTTTCACAACCACATCTCTTCTCATCAATGGCTCTCCTCCGGCCAAAAGTATAAATGAGATGCCCAAATTTTCAGCCTCCCTGAATATTTCACTCCATCTTGTGCATGTCATCTGAATGTCCCGTATTTCATCAGAGCAAGAATGTAATTCTCTTGCATAGCAACCACTGCATCTTAAATTACAGCTTTTAGTTATGCTTGCTATCAGAAATGGAGGAATATGTAGCCCTGCTTTTTCACTTTTTAAACGTCTGGCTGCTGCTATTTTTGTTGATAACAAATATTTCATTAGAAAAGCTGTTTCCTTGGGATTTTTTATAGTGGACCTGATGGTATGACTCACAATATTCTCGACGGTTCTGCTCATGTAATCAGAAAGACTGCTGCTATCCATAACTTTCTCCTTGACCTTTCATATATAACATTTAGAATTTTATAACAAAATTGCTATTATTATATATTTACGTATGAATCACAATTTTGTCTACAAAGAATTAAATAAAGGGTAAATCCACACTTTTAATGGATTTACCCTTTTTCATTTAATAAACTTTTTTTGTATCATCATCTTTTCGAGACTTTAATTCATGTTCTGTAAGTTCGTCTACATATGACTTTAAGAGGAATTCTTCTGCAATGCAACTTTGTTTGTAATACCAGTCTTTTACCGTTTTTTCAATCTCTTCATCCGTACCGTCAATTTTATAGGGATATACAGCAAGAAGCTGTCTGGTCTCCTTATCCCTTATCCCGACTTTTTCAGCACCTTCGAATCTTCCCATAA
>JAEZIU010000091.1 GCA_023436485.1 Bacillota bacterium
CTTAAATCTTTTATTTGGAGGTAAAATCATGGGATGTTTTGGTGGTTCTTCTAATGGTTTTGACTGGTGGTGGATATTAATACTAATAATAATTATCTGCTGCTGCTGTGGTGGTAATGATGGATTCTTCGGCGGTAATTTCTTCAATGATGATTGCGATTGGTTGGTATGTCTGGCTGTTATCCTGCTTATATTCTTCCTTTGCAATAACAATGATGGCTGCTGCGATTAATCTTGTCAAAGCTGTTAAGAGTAGTTTGAATAGAAGCTTGGGTTACATATCCAAGCTTCTATTTCAGATTAAGGGTTATTATCCAACATATTAGTCCAACCATATAGCATACACTGTAATGGTACTGTTAAAACAGGTTATAGGAGGTATTTTTTATGGGAGATTCTTTAGGCAAGAAAATTCAGGAAATGCTGCAGGACAAAATGATTCAATCAAAAGTAAATAAAGCTATAGATATGCTGAAGAAAGACAGTCCGAAAGATCTGGAAAAAAAGCTTTCATCTTATGATAAGGATGAATTGATGGAAAAAATAAACGAATTTGATGAAGAAAAGCTCAAAAATATTAAAATAGACAAGGATGAGATTAAGAAGAAAGTTACCCAAAAGGATCTTGATAAGCTTCAAAAAATACTTGGTAAAGACAGTGATGCAATAATGAAAAAGGTTAATGATTTTCTAAATTCCTAATTTTGTACATATAATCAATTGCTTGGAGGTATTTTGATGAGTGACGACATGGGAGATAAGATTAAACAGATAGCCGAAATGCTGGGGCAGGACTCAAACAGCGGTATTCCTGACAATGTAAAAGGGCTTTTGAATATGTTCATGTCATCAAATAATTCAAAGGATGAAACCTCATCAGATGACAACTCTTCAGAACAAGAAAAAACGTCTGAAGATTCTTCCAGAGCTGATACAGATGACATGGCCGATATGGCTAGAAAAATGAAAAAGGCTATGAATATGCTTAACACGAACAATGATCCAAGAGTTAATCTGCTTAGTGCAATAAAGCCCTACCTTAATGACAATAGACAAAAAAAACTTCAGAAGTGTATGAAAATTATTAAAATTGGCAGTTTAACCAAGATGTTGGATGAATCGGAGGGACATTCTGTTTAAGCAAAACAATTTACTCTCTGGTCATACCCATAGGTTTTTTAGGAGTGGATAGTATGGTTTACAGAAAGCGTCCCCCAAAATCCCGCAGATATAATAAAAATCACTCTGCGCAGCTAAACAGCGAGCATGAGCAAATTGATACAAATATATCCGTAGCAGAAGAGCAACCGGTCAGAACTCAGGCAGAAGAGTCAATACCTCCGGTGAACCCCGGCAACCGTGAAGCAAAAAAGCCGAAGCCTTTGGGTTTCCTTTCATCACTTCTGGGAACCGGAGACAAATCGGAACGATCAGGAAGCCCGCTGCTTACGGTTTTTGATTACGATATATATTTGGATGACCTGCTGCTTGTAGGTCTTATTGTACTGCTATATACAGATAAAGCAGAAGATGAACTTCTGCTTATTATTCTCCTGTATCTGTTGTTAGATATATTTTAACGGATTGCTTTTTTATGTTTATAATCATCACTGCATTTTTTAAATGATGAAAACACAAAACAAGTCAAAACTGCAAAGACAATTGTTTTAAATACAATATTTACAACAATCAGTATAGTATTTATTGTTCCTGATACGATTTGTGTATTAGCCAATGTAAAATTAGCAATTATGTATAGAATATCGAATAAGACCAATGTAATATCAAAAGCTACGAATTTGGACAGTAAAGGCCAGAAATTCCTGTCTGAGATTTTTTTTGCCAGTCTAAAATGATTTTTATCATTAACCATAGCCGACGGATACCAAAATACTATATACTGCCTGAAAAAAGTATAGCTGAAAAACAGTACTGCCACAGTTATTATTGAAAGGACAATTCCGGCTAATGGGTTCATAGATCCGCTAATTGAATTATCCACCACAATTGCTGAAGGAATAATCGCTATTAATGCGTAAACTATAAAAATAAATGCTGCACATATAGTCCACAGATTAAGTGAAATCATCCTCAGAAAGTATTTCTTTACTCCCTGTACAAATTCACTGCCTCCCTTTTTCTCATTACCTTGGACTGCATTATAAAGTATATTAAAACATCCCGAGAATATTAACCCAAGAATCAAAGACGCTGCAACAGCTGCAATAACAAGTGCCAATATGATTTTCACTGCTGTCTCAGGTACGGAAATTGTATTTATTACAAATTGTATTATATTTACGTAGTCATCAAAAGGACTACCTGTTTTAAACATTGTCAGCCCATAAAATAATGTCATAAAAAAATATTCAAAAATACAAACAAGAGTACTGAGAAGTGCCGTAAGCAACAAAATTGATGGTCTTTTGGCAATCAAGTGTACCGCTTTATTAACTATCCCCATATCATTCTTCTTCCCATCTTTTAATTATAAAAATACTTATTTAAATAATACCACAATAACCCATAAATAAATAGTTTTAGTTTATTTCTCTCATGGTCAGCGATATCCTCTTTCTATCAACATCTACCTCAAGGACCTTGACTTTTACAATGTCCCCCACAGCAACTACGTCCATGGGATTTTTTACATATTTGTCAGCCAGCTGGGATATATGGACAAGCCCATCCTGATGAACTCCTATATCAACAAAAGCACCGAAATCAGCTACGTTCCTTACAGTCCCGGTGAGAATCATCCCCGCTTTCAAATCTTCCATGTTAAGTACATCAGAGTGTAGCATCGGCTTTGGAAGTTCATCTCTGGGGTCTCTTCCCGGCTTGAGTAATTCATTTAATATATCCTTTAAGGTGGGTACGCCGATGCCCAGCTTTTCTGCAACCGGGGATATTCCGGCCTGTGCTACCTTAGTGTCAAGTCCGGCAAGATTTTTGTCTTTTACATCCTCCAGAGAGTAACCCATGTTTTCCAAAAGGAGCTTTGCTGCCTTATAGGATTCCGGGTGAACTGAGGTATTGTCAAGAATATTTCCGCCGTCAGTTATTCTCAAAAAGCCTGCACACTGCTCAAATGTCTTATTTCCCAGCTTCTTTACCTTTTTCAGTTCGTTTCTTGCCTTGAATTTACCGTTTTCCTCTCTGTACTCAACAACATTCTTTGCAATTGTATTACTTATGCCTGAAACATATGAGAGTAAGGGTGCAGAAGCTGTATTCAAGTCAACACCTACATTGTTTACGCAATCCTCAACTACTCCGCCAAGAGATTCATCTAGCCTTTTCTGATTCATATCATGTTGGTATTGTCCTACTCCGATAGCTTTGGGGTCGATCTTTACCAACTCAGCCAAAGGGTCTTGAAGTCTTCTTGCAATGGATACGGCACTTCGGAGGGCAACATCGAAATCTGGGAATTCATCTGCACCAAGCTTTGAAGCTGAATATACCGATGCACCCGCCTCGCTTACCACCATGTAGTAAACCTTTCTGTCTATTTCCTTCAGCAAATCAGCTACAAATATCTCAGACTCTTTGGAGGCTGTACCATTCCCGATTGAAATAATATCAACCTTGTACTTTTGAATAAGTTCTTTTACTTTATTTTTTGCTTCTTCTACTTTGTTTACAGGCGGAGTCGGATAAATAACGGTAGTTTCCAGTACTTTACCCGTTTCATCCACTACTGCCAGCTTACAGCCTGTCCTGTATGCCGGGTCAAGGCCAAGTACCACCCTATCCTTGACTGGCGGCTGCAATAGCAGGTTCCTCAGATTTTCCGAAAATACTTTTATAGCCTGATCCTCAGACAGCTCCGTAAGCTGATTTCGTATATCCCTCTCAAGGGATGGGAAAATCAGTCTCTTGAAAGAATCCTCCACGGCGGATACCACATATTTAGTCATTTCAGGGTTTGTGTTTTTAACAGTGTTACTCTTTAAAAAATTGAGACACAAATCTTCGTTGACATCAATTCGTACATTGAGGAAATCTTCCTTTTCTCCTCTGTTCAAGGCAAGAACACGGTGCCTCGCTATCTTTGAAACAGGTTCTTTAAAATCATAGTACATTCTGTATACAGAGTCTTCATCTTTTTTACCCGAAGACACTACAAGTCCGTTATTAAATATTATTTCTCTTAGTACCTTTCTGAATTCAGCATTATCAGAAACTTCTTCGGCTATTATATCTAAAGCTCCCGCAATAGCTTCATCGGTATTGCTTACTCCTTTTTCAGCATCAATATACCTTGCAGCAATTTCGTTTAAAGAAGTTTTGGAGGGAAGCTGTGAGTATATAATAGTAGCAAGTGTTTCAAGACCTTTTTCCCTAGCCACAGATGCCCGTGTTTTCCTTTTTACCTTGTAAGGCCTGTAGATATCTTCTATTTCCTGTAACGTTACCGCTTTATCTAAGGATTTTACTATTTCTTCGGTAAGTTTTCCCTGTTCCTCTATAAGTCTTCTAACATCCTCGCGCCGTTCATCCAGATTTCTTAAATACACCAAGCGCTCGTAAAGTTCTCTTAAAACCTGGTCATTAAGTTCTCCTGTAACTTCTTTTCTATAACGTGCTATAAATGGAATAGTATTTCCCTCATCTATGAGCTTAACGGTATTTTGCACTTGAAAAGGTTTCAAGTTGAATTCCTCGGTTAACTGTGCGACTATATCTGTCATATACTTGCCTCCGCTTTATGTTATCTCAAATGATTTCGTAATTATAGAATAATATTATATATTAAATTTTTCCACATGAAAAGGAACCGCCATTTACACAAAATAAGAATCGGCATTTGAGCCGATTCTTATTTGTCAAAAAATTTGATTACTTGTTTTCTTTATTACAGTCACATGACTGCTGGCTTACTTCTCTATTGTCCTTGTTTTCTCCAAGCTGGTCGTTATCAAATGTAAGTTTTTCATTGTCACTGCTTTTTGGTTTAGCTTTATCCATATTTAGCACCCCTTTTTAAGTTTTCACCTTTAGTATTAATGACTGTTTGCAAGCCATCAGTATTATTTTATACAAACCATATAAAAATTATAAACCAACTTTTTGCAGGATTGTTTGCTATATCCGAAACGTTGCCTTGTCCAATGTGCTGATTACCGGAACCGCCGAAAGCTCTGCAGAAAGGTTTTGCAACGCCCTGTCCTTCATTTTCGCTTCCAGCATTATATCAATATCCTTGTCTGTTTTTTTCGCTACATGAATAAAATCCATAAATTCACTCAAGTTAACATAATCAGCATGACTTCGGAATTCCTTTTCACTTTTGGGGCTGGAATAATGAACTTTTGGTGGATCAGGTTCGGATTTCCATGTATTGAATATCCTGTCAAGTAAGTCTCCCAATTCCTCTCCATAGTTAACGCATTTGTGATGATGCACATCCAATACCATGGGAATTTTCAAATCCTCGCAAATTCCCAAAGCATCAGCTGCCGTAAAGCATTTATCGTCATTTTCAAGAATTATTCTTTTTGATATTCTGTCGGGTAATTTCAAAAAATTCTCCTTGAATCTGTCAATGGATTTTTCCTTGTCCCCGTACAGTCCCCCCACATGTAAAACCAGCTTATACCTGTAGTCATTCAAGCCCATAGCCTCGAAAAGCTTTACATGGTAATCCAGGTCACGAATTGAGGATTCCAGGACCTCAGGCCTAATTGGGTTTAGTATTGTAAAATGGTCAGGATGTGCACTTATCCTAAAATTATTTGTTCTGATATATTCACCCAGACGTTCAAATTCATCATGAAAGTCAGATACATAATCCCAGTCCTTCAGATCACCGTGAGTAGCTAACGGAATTAGCTTTGAAGTCAATCTATACACTTTTATATTTAATGCAAGACTGTTTTTTAGTATCCTCAAGGTGTTGTTAATATTGCATTTTGCAACCCGATCCAATCTTGCACGTTTTCCGGCTTCGTCCTTGAGTTTGCTGTATGTGGCATATGTTACCGTTCCCGACGGTGAGCAGTCTTCAAGATCTAGTGTCATTGCTACAAATCCCAGTCTGAATATCATTGGTGTCTCCATTTAAACTAATTTTTACGGCATTTTACCATATATATTTTATGATTCTTATTAATTCTTAATATTATGCAGGTACTCATTGAAATGAATGCACCCAACGCAGCCAGTGCCATATCTTTTTGCGAATCCCATAAATCCCCTTGAAAGCCCAGAAAAGCCTCTATACGTCCGTCGCTCAAAATCATTGTTGAAAACAGCTGAAAAAGCTCATACATTGCCGCTCCGGCAAGAATAATTACCACTGATAGCATACATGCTCCAATATATCTGATTCGCAGCCTGTAATATATACCTTCCAAAACCGGTATTGAAATCATCATTCCAAAGAAAAAATTAACTACTCTGTCAAAATGATTTCTATGGATTCCAAAAATACGACTGAACCAGATTCCTGCTGGACAGGCAGTATAGGTATAATGAGCTCCTACCGCATGTAAAACCAATACTGTCAGAATACAGAAATAAGCTGTATTTGTAAGCCTGATTTTCGTGTATAAAAGTCCAAGCATTACTACTACAATAATGGGAACAATACTTTCATACCACCATTCAAAGGTATTAGCTGGTTTTATTGCTAAAATGACAAAAACTATGCAATAGGCTGCCATCATAGCATGCAGAGCATGGTTCTTTCTAAAAGGAATCTGGTTTTTCCTTGTGTCAAGAAGTGAAAATTTTTTCATGAATTTAGACATATTCTATCTCCAATCAGATTATGTTAGTGCGGTTTTCACCATCCTGGCTTTTCAGGCAATTTTTATGGTAAAATTATTAGATAACTAGGGTTTTGCCACAGTATTATATATACTTATATAATACGCAAATATGTTTAAAAAGGGTGATCAATATAATGAACTCTTTCGGTATCCTAAAGAATAAATTCGGCAATGTTATGGGTCAGATGATAAAATATGGCATTGTAGGCGTAATTAATACACTTATCACCATGATAGTACTTTTTGTTCTTCAGAATGCTTTTGGTGTTTCCTACAAACTTGCAAACGGTGCAGGTTATGTATGTGGATTTTTCAACAGCTTTATTTTAAATAAAGCATGGACATTCAAAGGTAATCAGAAGTCCACTTTAAGCCAGTTTATAAGGTTTGCATTGGTTTTTGCAGTGTGCTATGCAGTACAGCTTGGGTTTGTTGTTTTGCTTGTGGAAACAATCCATATCGAAAAAAATATTTCTCAACTTATAGGAATGGTTTTTTATACCCTTGTAAGCTTTTTGCTGAATAAGATGTTTACGTTTAAGAATTAACAGAAAAACCCGGCTTAATTCCTTGCAAAGTTACAAATACTATTTGTAACTAAATCAAGGAGGCTGACAAATCATGCAGGAAGAACTTGTTTTTCTATATACCAATTTATCAGATGCAAAAAATGTCTTGGGCAGTTTAAAGGATAATGGAATTCGAAAGGCATACTTGTCCACTACTGAGTTTGGACTTCATATCGGTATAAGCCAGAAACAATTAATTAAAAAATTTCCCGGAGCACTTCCGTCAACTGTTGTAAAAGTGGTAGTTGAAGTTGAGCCTGATAATAAACAAAATGCAGTTTCTGTGCTTGAGGAAAGCTTTGGAGTTGAAGACATTAAAATATTAAAGGATTATTACAATAAAAGATGAATATTATATAATAGGAAAACCTAATCAGTAAATCGAATATCAGGAATGCGGGGTGATAGTGTGAAAGCTATTATTATGGCAGGCGGCGAAGGTTCTAGGCTCCGACCCCTTACTTGTGATTTACCAAAACCAATGGTTCCTATAATGAACAAACCTGTATTGGAACATACTATTGGTTTATTAAAAAATTATGGTATTACAGACATAGGTATAACTTTGTTGTACCATCCTCAAATAATCAAAGATTACTTTGGCAACGGACATTCTTTCGGAGTAAACATATATTACTTTCTTGAAGAATCTCCTTTAGGTACTGCCGGCGGGATAAAAAATGCCCGGGACTTTTTAGATGAGACCTTTATTGTAATAAGTGGTGATTCTCTTACCGATTTGGACATAGATAAGGCTCTGAAATATCACCAATCTAAAGAGGCCATTGCGACACTTATACTTGCAAAGGTCGATGTCCCGCTGGAATACGGAGTTGTTTTAACTGATGAAGACGGCTCTGTAAAGGGATTTGTTGAAAAGCCCACCTGGGGTGAAATATTCAGCGACATGGTTAACACCGGTATATACATATTGGAACCTGAAATCCTCAACTATATTGAAACGGGAAAAAATACGGATTTCAGTCGGGATGTATTCCCTGCTTTACTTTCCTCTTCAAAGAAAATCTTTGGCTTTGTCACCAATGACTATTGGTGCGACATAGGTGACACACGTTCTTATATAAATTCGCAATGTGATATACTGGATAAAAAATTAAAAATAAATATAGGCGAAGAACTAACTGAAAATGTCTGGGTTGGCACCGGTACGGTTATTGATAAAAGTGCATCAATTATCCCTCCATGCGTTATAGGTTCCAACTGCAAAATCGGCAGTGGTGCAGTTATTGGTAGCTATACCGTTATCGGTAATAATACAATTGTCAAAGACGATGTATCGGTAGTACGAAGTATTTTGTGGGAAAACTGCTATGTGGAATTTGGAAGTGAACTTCGAGGGGCAATACTGTGTAATCGCGTTAATCTCAAGAATTATGTCTCAGTATTCGAAAATTCGGTAATAGGTGAAGGCTGTAAAATACATGAAAGAGCTATAATAAAGCCCAATATACGGCTTTGGCCGGAGAAGATTGTCGAACCCCTTGCCATAGTCGATAGAAACATGATTTGGGGTTCAAAACATAATAGTAAGATTTTCGGTGAGAACGGTATATCGGGTATTATAAATGTGGATATATCTCCTGAATATGCCACCAGACTTGGTGCTGCCTATGGCTCTAATCTTAAAACAGGTTCAAAGGTTGTGGTTAGCTCAACGAACTCAAACTCAGCCCGGATGTTCAAGCATGCCTTCATTTCCGGTATACTGTCTGTTGGGGTTGAAGTATTCAATATGAGCAGCCTTCTGACTCCTATATCCAGATACGCCATAGGCTTTCTAAAAGCAGAAGGCGGCATTCATATAAAGACGGATATAGATAATCCCAATGTAATAAAAGTGGATTTTATGGATTCCAGGGGAACTTCAATTAGCAGGTTCTCGGAACGCAAAATAGAAAATTCCTTCTCCCGTGAAGATTTTAAAAGATGTTCCTCACAACAGATAAGCAGATTAAATAACATTACTGATTTCAGCAGCTATTACGTAAGAAACCTCATCAAGAATACCAATGTAAATGCTATAATGCAGCACAGTCCCAGGGTATGTATATTTTCCAGGTCTGAATTTGTTTGTTCTATTGTGGGCCCTATGCTTACAACCATGGGCTGTCAGGCTATCAGCCGTGAAAACTACTCTGATATGTCCTCTGTAACTTCAGTATTAGTTGAAACGAATTGTGAATTTGGTGCTATAATTGATAGTAACGGTGAAAATCTTACTCTGATAAGCAGAGAAGGGATTGTTGTAAAAGACGATTTATTCCAGGCGTTTATTTCCCTTATTATTTTCAAAAGATCACCGGGAACCACCTTCTATGTACCAATAACAAGTTCTGATGTAATAGAAAGGCTTGCCGCAAGATATCGTTGTGTTGTCAAAAGAACTAAAAACTGCCTGCAGGCAGTTATGGATGAGATTTTAAGTGAGAGGAATAATTCAGCAGGCTCTGATCAACTTGTGCTTAACTTTGATGCTATAGCAGGTCTTGTTAAAATAATAGAATACATGTGTGTGTCGGGAATAACCTTAAACCAGCTGCTTCTTGAAATTCCCAAAATCTACATAGATAAAAAAAGCATTTATTGTCCCTGGGAGTTAAAAGGTACGGTAATGCGAAGAATAATAAATGATAATAAAGACAAAAAAGCTGAGCTGCTTGATGGTATAAAACTCTACCTTGAAGACGGTTGGGTACTCATTATACCTGACACCGACACTCCGGCCTTTAAGATAATATCCGAAGGAAGCTCTGCCATTACGGCAAAAGAACATTGTGTGCGATTTCACAATATTGTAGAAAGGATTATAACAAACTGTTAATATGAGATCAATTACAGCAGAAGAAAACCATGAAGGCAAAAAAATAGACAGGGTAGTACGTGATTTTTTCCCTATCCTTGCTTCGGGTATGTTATACAAGGCACTTCGTAAAAAGGATATCAAAGTAAACGGAGTACGCATAAAGGAAGACTATATTGTCAGTTGCGGAGACAAGATAGATGTATATATTATTGATGATTATCTGATCGGGCGTGACGACGAAGGTTTTTCAGTGGTTTATGACGATGACAACCTTTTGATTGTAAACAAGGAAGCAGGAATTCCTGTTCATCCTGATAAAAACCAAAAAGAAGCAACTCTGATTGATAAACTCCAAAGCATATACGGCCCCAATCTGGCCTTATGCCATAGACTTGACAGAAATACCAGCGGACTTGTGATTATTGCAAAAAATAATGCCACCCTTGAAGTTATGCTGGATAAAATAAAGGACAGAGAAATACAGAAATACTACAGTTGCATTGTATCAGGTAAAATGGAGAAAAAGAAAGCCGAACTGGTTGATTATCTGGACAAAAACGAAAAGCTCAGCAGGGTATTTATAACCTCTGAGAAAACCAGAAATTCCGTTCAGATAATAACCAGATACCGTGTTATAGATTCTTTGAATTCACTTAGTTTACTTGAGGTAGAGCTGGTTACAGGCAGAACCCACCAAATAAGGGCTCATCTTGCCTACTATGGCCATCCGATAATTGGAGACGGCAAATATGGCAAAAACGCTGAAAACAAGCAGTACAACGCCAAGTACCAGTTGCTTTGTGCCAGCAGACTTACTTTTGACTTTCAAAGTTCTGCAAGACATTTAAACTATCTGAATAAAAAAACGATTACCATTGACCCGCCATTCAGTCTGAAGCAGGTAGCTGATAATCAGATTAAAAAACTGTGACAAAAAAAGGACTTCAACCAATTGATTGAAGTCCTTTTTTTGTTTTACTTTTTCATAAACATTTCTACATACAGCTTCCCGTATGTGGGACTCTCTATAACACCGATTCCTGTGTGGGTAAATTCTTTGTTGTATAGATTGTTTCCGCTTTCTTTAAGCCATGCGGTCAATGCCTTTTCCATTGATTGATTTCCTGCAAGGTTCTCACCTGCAACACTGAACTTTACACCGTACTTTTTCATCATATCAAATGGAGTTCCATAATATGAAGATGTATGGCTGAAATAATTATTATTTTTCATATCAGATGCCTTCATTCTGGCTAACTTTAAAAGTTCCTCATCAAAAGCCAGAGGGTTCAACCCTTCTTCTTTTCTGGCCTTGTTAACCAAATCCAGCATTGCCTTTTCATCAGGCGAAACATCTATAACCTTAGCTGCAATCGTTTGCTGTGCTGTGGTCTTAACGGTGTTTTTAGCTGTACTAACCTGCTTCGTTTTTACTGCAGCTTTCTTTGGCTGGTTAACTTTAAAATACCGGGATGATACTGCACCAATATTTCCATTGGCACTGTCATAAACTGCATACCAGTCTCCCAGCTTTCCCATGACAGTTAACTTTTGCCCTTTTTTCAGTTTACACAGACTGTCAAATTTGGTATTTGGGCCTGTACGCAAGTGCACATCCTGTGCCGTAACCGTTCCGGCTGTTGAAGCCACCTGTTGATACGATTGTGATGCATCTACCCTGTACTGCAATGTACTAACAGGTGAAAAGATAAATGCCGACACCAAAATAATCAATACTATCGCTGTTTTTTTCCTTGTTTTCACTACAACCCCTCCTGCTTTAAAATAACTATATTTGGATAAATGACCTTATGTTGATAGTATTGACATGTTTTCCATAATTATTTACAATATCGAGAAATATTAATGAAAAAGAACAAAAAAACAGGCAGACACCATAATATATGATATCCTGCCTGTTTCGTAATTTAGTTTTATTTATTAATATGCCTTACCCCAGTATACCATGGACTTTGCAGGCTTTCCGCAGCACATGCACTTGTCTGACAGTTGTTCCTGTTCAAAAGGCATACATCTTGCAGTTGCACCTGTCTTTTCCTTAACCAGGTCTTCACATTCACGGTCACCGCACCACATGCCTTTTACAAAGCCGGGTGTATTATTTATTATTTGCTCAAATTCTTCAAGAGTTGAGGCCGTATAAGTCTTCTTGTCTCTTAATTCTCTGGCTTTTTCAAGAAGTGACTTCTGTATGTCCGCCAGTGTCTTTTCTACTGTTTCTTCCAAATTGTCCAAAGAAACAAATATCTTTTCTCTGTTATCTCTTCTTACCAGTACAGCCTGATTCTTTTCAATATCTTTTGGCCCTATTTCAAGACGCATAGGAACACCCTTCATCTCATACTCACTGAACTTCCATCCGGGCATTTTGTCGCTGTCGTCCATTTTTACCCTGAACTTAGCGGAAAGCTTGTCTTTTAATTCATTTGCTTTCTCCAAAACGCCTTCCTTATGCTGAGAAACAGGTATTATAATCAACTGTGTAGGCGCTACTGCCGGAGGAAGCACCAAACCGCTGTCATCTCCGTGTACCATTATGATAGCACCTATAAGACGAGTAGTTACACCCCATGAGGTCTGGTGTACATATTGGAGCTGATTGTTTTTATCTGTATATTGAATATCAAAAGCCTTTGCAAACCCATCACCGAAATTATGGGATGTACCCGATTGTAAAGCCTTACCGTCATGCATGAGACTTTCAATTGTGTAGGTAGCATGGGCTCCAGCAAATTTTTCCTTGTCAGTTTTTCTTCCTTTTATAACAGGTATTGCAAGTACATTTTCCAAAACATCAGCATATACATTAAGCATTTTTATGGTCTCTTCCTGAGCTTCCTCAGCTGTAGCATGTGCAGTATGTCCTTCTTGCCACAGAAATTCCAGTGTTCTCAAAAAAGGCCTTGTAGTCTTTTCCCATCTTACTACAGAACACCATTGGTTGTACAACTTTGGCAGATCTCTGTAGGATTGGATGGAGTTTGAGTAATGCTCGCAGAATAAGGTTTCAGAAGTTGGTCTTACGCAAAGCCTTTCTGTCAGCTTTTCGTCTCCACCGTGTGTAACCCATGCAACTTCAGGTGCAAATCCCTCGACATGCTCCTTTTCCTTTAACAATAAGCTCTCAGGTATGAACATAGGCATGTAAACATTTTCATGTCCTGTAGCCTTAAATCTTGTATCCAACGCTTTCTGAAGATTTTCCCATATTGCATAGCCATAAGGCTTGATAACCATACAGCCTCTGACACTTGAGTAATCTACAAGTTCAGCCTTCTTTATAACATCGGTATACCACTGAGCGAAATCATCATTCATAGAAGTTATTTCTTCTACCAGTTTTTTGTCCTTAGCCATCGTTACCTCCAGTACTGTATTTGAACACTTAATTTTATATTTATTAATCAATAATTTACCCGCCAACTTATTTAAAAAGACTAGCAGATAAGTCTAAAAAGTTCTAACTACTATTATATAATATATTTACCATGGTATGTCAATAGCACTTGCACGGGCCTTAAAAGATATAATATAATGTGTTTGTACATTTTTAAAGGAATGGAGAATACTATGAAAGTTGGAATAGGCCAAGATAGCCACAGATTTGATTTTCAAAACAATACTAAAAATTTTATACTGGGCGGCGTGGTTTTTGATGATGTTACGCCATTAGATGGAAACAGCGATGCAGATGTAGTTCTCCATGCACTTACCAACGCAATATCCGGTGTAACTTGCGTTAACATACTTGGAAAAATCAGCGATGAAATGTG
Source organism: Bacillota bacterium (assembly GCA_023436485.1). Lineage (GTDB taxonomy): Bacteria > Bacillota > Clostridia > Acetivibrionales > DSM-1351 > Ruminiclostridium. The sequence continues at coordinate 13,967 of JAEZIU010000091.1, forward strand.
CCTTGAAAGAGGAATTACAGACAGCTCCGATTATTTGCGGGAAGCTCTTAAATATCTGGTTGATGTAAAGGTAGTACACGTCTCAATTTCAATAGAGTGTTCCTACCCTAAAATATCACCCAAAATTCCTGAAATGAGGAAGTCAATATCTGAACTTTTAGCTATTCCCGAAAACTGTGTAGGAATAACAGCTACATCCGGTGAGGGTCTAACCGCATTTGGTCAGGGTAAAGGCGTACAGGCTTTTTGTATAGTTACTGCAATTTAAAATTGAATTTAATATGGTTATTACCGACAGAAAGCAAATTATGTTCTGCCTGTAATAACCGTAACAAACTAATTTATCAAATCTCTATAACTCTGTGTATAAAATCCATACCCTGTATTATATGGGAAACGACAATAAGTATTCCCTCAAAATCTTTATCCTTTAAGATAGCTAAAATAATATCTCTGGTTTCGACATCCACATTTGAGATAGGCTCATCAAGTATTACAACGTCTTTATGTGACAGCATTGCTCTTATAAAGGCAATTACCTGTGCCTGTCCTCCCGAAACGCCGGCCGTATTCTGGGATATTTCAGAATCCAAGCCCTTTGGCAGCCTGTTTATGTATGTTTCAAGATTCAACTGCTTAACCAGTTGTTCCACATCCTCACGTTTCTTTTGATTCTGACCGTATAATATATTATCCAGTACAGTCCCGCGAAAAAGGAAAATACTCTGCGACACAATTCCTATCCTTTCACGCAGACTTTTATTTTTTATAACAGCCAAATTCATATTATTAATAAGAATTTTTCCATCCTCAGGTGTAAACAGTCCAACCATAAGCTTTATAAGTGTCGATTTACCGGATCCGTTTTCGCCTTTGATAAGGACTTTTTCCCCCTTGCTTATCTCAAAGCTTAAAGAATTAATTACATTATTTGTGTTGCTGTTATATTTGAAGCTTACATTTTCCACTTTTATAGAATCAATACTTTCTATATTTTCTGTCTTACCGTCATCCTCACCCTTCATATCCAAGAGTTCATACAGTCTTTCTATGCTAAGGCAGGCAGGCTTTATCATTGTTCCTGTTGAAGCCAACCCCTGACTGGCACCAAAAACCCTGCCTATGTATAACGAAAACGAAGTATATAGACCTATTGAAAATTGTCCCTTGATTATCAAAATTCCTGATATAAGTAATATTAAAAGTGTTCCAAAATTATTGGCAACTGTAATATTCTCCACAAATAGTAATATCGATTTGCTCTGATTTATGCTTTTTTTAACAAGATCATCAAGCTTGCTTTTAAATTTGTTCAGTTGTTTTTCTTTTCCATTAAGTATTTTGATGTCTTCAATCCCATTAATAATTTCAAAGCATTCTCCATTTAATACAGCGTTGGACTCCATCATTTGCTGCGTTATTTTTACAAATCCTCCTGCCGATGCCTTTGAAGCAAAATAAAAAGCTGGTGATAATATCACAGCCACCATGGCCAATTTATAATTCAGTGAAAACATGGCAACTACCGCAGCCACAGCATCAATCATGCCAACAAACAAACCAATAATTGACGGTGAAAAAACAACACTGACGTTTCCGCACTCTCCTATCCTGCTTTGAACATAACCCTTCTCAGTATTGGACAAATAACTCATTGGTAAGTCCAAAACCTTGCTGATTACTGAATGTCTCATTTCATTAGTAACCTCATTACTTACCTTGGCAAATAAATATTTGGATGCAAATGAAATAACATATCGCAGAATATATAGTACCGCGATGATTAACACATAGTAATAGAGTTCCTTATAACTTTTTGAACCGGTTACGGTGTTATCAAGTATATGTCCGATGAAATAAGGAATAGGTGTAGATATAGCTGAACATAGAACCATACCGATTATACCTATAACAAAGATAAATCTATGCTTTTTAATGAATGGTATGACCTTTAAAATACTGCTTAATTTTCCCATATTTATAAATCCTTTCCAAGTCTTATATATTCATTATGAGATACATACACCGGAAAGGTCAAGTTTTAATTTAGATAAAACTATTTTGTTTGAGAAGAAATTATTGACTCTCCCATTATTAAATCCTCGGGAGTAGTAATTTTTATATTCTGATAGCTACCTTCCACAATTTTAACAGGTATGCCCAACTTCTCAACCAAAACCATGTCATCCGTTCCGATATAGCCGTTCTGTAACGCTTTATCGTGGGCATCCTTTATAATATCATACATAAAGCCTTGAGGTGTTTGAATACTCCAAAGACTGCTTCTGTCCGGGGTTGATTGTACAAACCCACTTTCATCGGAAATCTTGATAGTATCCTTTGACCTAACTCCAATTCCGCAGGCTCCATATTCTCTTGCGGCATTTATACAATCCACGATATTTTCATTTGTTACAAAAGGCCTTGCTCCATCATGAATCAATACAACTCCATTCTCACCCCTAATAGAACAAAGTCCCTTATAAACCGAGTTTTGCCGTTCAGCACCTCCGCTCACAAGGGATATAACCTTTGTAAAATTAAATTTTTCAACTATTTCATGCTTACAATAATTTATGTCATCCTCATTAACAACAAGTATTACATTATCAACCTCGGAACAACTCTCAAAAACACTTATTGTTCTTGCAAGCACAGATATACCGGCTATTTCCAAGTACTGCTTGTTAATACTGGAATTCATCCTTGTACCTTTTCCGGCTGCGGTTATAATTGCGGTTACTTTTTCAGATATACTATTTGAGTTCAAATTAATGCCTCCATATATTGTGTAATGTTAATCGCCTATATTGGGTTTTGCAAAAACCATACGGCCTGCAGATGTCTGAAGTACACTTGTTACTATTACCGGAATTGTCTGGCCCAGGTACTTTTTACCCCCGTCCACTACAATCATTGTTCCATCATCCAAAAACCCCACACCTTGCCCGCTTTCCTTTCCATCTTTCACAACCAGTATATTCATTTCTTCCCCGGGTAGAGCAACAGGCTTAACCGCATTGGCAAGGTCATTTATATTGAGAACCTTTACTCCCTTTAACGAAGCAACTTTTGTAAGGTTGTAATCTATTGTTATCAGTTTACATTTGAGTTTTTGTGCTGATTTAAGAAGTTTTTCATCAACTTCCTGTATCTCGGGAAAATCTGTTTCGTCTATTCTTACAATATTATTGCCTTCCTTTTGAAGCAGATTAAGGATATCCAAGCCTCTTCTGCCTCTGGCTCTCCTTAGCCCATCCTGAGAATCAGCTATATGCCTTAATTCTTCAAGGACGTATGCCGGAATTACTATGTCACCTTCCAAAAATCCTGCATTGAATATATCAAGAATTCTACCGTCAATAATTGTGCATGTGTCAACGAGTTTTTTATTACGGGCTGAGGTCGGTTCCTTAAAAATATCTGCCAGGCTTTCATTTTTCTTCCTCTGGGACAGGATAACGCCCATCAGTCCGAACAATATATTAATAATTACTGCAAAGGGAAGTCCTACTATCTGAATTTTTATTATGGGTATACTCACAAGATTTGCTACAATGAGGCCCAGTATAAGTCCTGCGGCTCCTAAAACCAGCTCGGACATAGCTACATTCTGTATACCTTTTTCAATTTTATCAATAAAGCCGGTAAGTATTTCAATAATCTTAGCCGCCATAAAATAAAAAAGGGCACAGAAAACAGATGAAAACAGTATCAACAACGGTACCCTTATGTTTTCATCTATTTTTATATTCATTGATAAAACTGTATGTAAAATAGTAAACCCGGTAATAGCTCCTAGAATAGAAAAAGATATTTTAATAATCCTGTTTAGCACATTCATTCTCCTTCAAAGGCTTTTTCAGCC
>JAEZIU010000195.1 GCA_023436485.1 Bacillota bacterium
GTTTACAACTTCTTCAGAATCCTCTTTGATATGTAAAAAATTACTGGCAATGCTGTAACAATATCGCCCATACTTACTTTTTGTTTCGGCAATGGCATATTCATTCCGCTGCCAAAAGAGCTCGACAATTTGGTTATCTTCCATCAATTCACCTCCTTTGTTTTAATAGATTAGGCCTTACACCTAAATACTACCGTTAATTTAGATTTGGTCACAAAAATATGTTAGATTTATGTGTCAATGAAGAAATATTTGCTTTCCAATAAAAAACCTTCAAATTGATGTATTTATTCTAACATCAATTTGAAGGTTAACACAAACTTTGAAACGATCTAACACAAACTTTGAATTGAATTTCTTAACTATTTATTGCCTGCCATTTGCTAGCTCCATTGCCCAAAGCTATTTTTCTCCAGCCTATTGCAGTACCGTCTGCTGTATTGTTCCATGTTATATGGCCAATTGGTAATGCATCCTGAATTTCGTTGTCAGAAATAAACCCAGGATAAAAAGTATCAAACCCTTTATCGTCTATCCTGTTTCCATTTGCATAGAGTAATACAACCGTTCCGTCTAGGTATTTTCCAGTACCATATTTAAAATTATTAATCATAGTAATTGAACCCATTGTGAATTTAAACGCTACGGAATCAGGATTAATAGTATTTATTATATTTCCATTCAATATATCTACAGAAGGTGTTGTTGTAATAAATATACCCATAGAAGTACTATCGTTAGGTAAATCAATCTTATTGTTGAGTATGTTATAGGTTCCTCCCGTATTATTCATTATTCCTTTTTGACAGTTCTTAATAACATTGTTGCATACAAACGTTGCATTTTTAATAGCTGATCCTACTACATTATCATATAAGTAATTTGATATAACATTATTACAATTACTTATATTAGCCTGATAGTAAAGGCCACTAACTTCGTTATTTTCAACATCCCACATGCTATATATTCCATATTTGCAGGGTACGGTTCCGGTATTTTTAATAATATTGTTAGATACCTTTATGTTTTCCGCTGTTCCTACAGTATAGGCCAGTATTCCAGTAGCATATGAGGAAGAAATTTGAGTTTTAAATCTAATTATATTTGAGTCTATTAGAATGTTTTTAATTATGTCGGTTGATGAATTTGAGCTTCCCACAATAATTACACCAGCTCCTATTTCTTCAACTTCAAAAATATTTTTGCTTACAATAGCATCTTCAACTCCCGCACCTGCATTACCTGTAGGTGAAGTTCTCCCCATCAAGGTAAGAACCTTTGATTGAGCTTGTGCGGCATTATACACGGTATAAAATTTATTGTTAACTATTGATACTCTTTTAACTAATCCATCTCTTCCGTATATGCTTAGTGTTTCGTCACCACTATTAGTAACAAAGTTATTATTTATAACATTAACATTATATGTTTTGTTTGTTTCACTGGGGGTATTTGTAACATTACATATCCAGATACCACCTCCGATATCGTTGCCGGTAAGATTTGTAATGCTGTTATTACTAATTGTCATATTGTAGTTGCAGCTATATGCGTATATGGCAAGAGATGATACATTACCAGACATATCAAATTGACAGCTGTCAATAGTTACATTATTAGTATTTCTAAAGAATAAAATAGTATTTGATTTTGCGGTATTATTATATTTGGTAAATTTCAAGCTCTCTATTGAAAAACTGTCAGCTGTTGTACTGTCATATGTGTTATTATTGTGCTCATTCCACATAATAGCAGGATAAGAGGGGTTGGGATTGTTTTTTTTCCCAACAAAGGTATCATCAAACTTTATTTCACTTTTACCTTTGATGCCTAGCAAATTAACTTTATTACGGAGTACTATGTTGTTTCTTACAAGATATGTTCCAATAGGGAAAAATACAGTACCTCCACCAAGTGAGGAAACATAATCTATTGCACTTTGTATTGCAGATGAATCATCTGAAGTGCCATTACCTTTTGCATTGAACTTTTTTACACTGGTTCCGAAGTCAGACGTTACAAAATATTCAAGTATAGCCATTTGTGTCATTCTCCTCTCGATTTCAGGTGAATATATGTGTAATTACCACAGAAATTATATAACTGTGAACCAAACACGATTATTATATATTATGTTAATTCAGTTTATAGTGTGAAAATGTTAGTTGGAAAATATGTTGAAAGATTAAAATAAGCTGGAATATAATGTAAATAATTTAAGAATTTATTTTTTAGGAGGTATCTTGATGAAATATGGTGTTAGTGTAAGAAATAATGATAACTTCATGGAAAAGAGAGTGCAATGGGTAGACGTTGGGAAATTTCTATGTATAATGTTTGTTTTTGCAACTCATTTATCCTTTTGTCCATCTTCACTAAGAGTTTTTTTTACACCTTTCTTTCTTGCTTTCTTCTTTTTCTTATCAGGCTATGTATATAAAAACAAGGACTCTTTTGGACAGTTCATAGTAAAGAAAGTAAGAACATTGCTTGTACCCTGGTTAATATTTGGATTGTTAATTATCATTTCAGGACAAATTATTACATTTAATGAACACACCAACCTTAAGTCAGAAATAATAAATATGTTTTTGCAGATTAGAGGAAATGGGGATATTATGTGGTTTATAACATGCTTATTTGTTGCATTTATACCTTTTTACTTTGTTATCAAATATATGAATGGGCTACAAGGAATAGTATTATCATTTATTTTATCGGTAATAAGTATTTTATACTGTCAGCTTATGAATGCTGATTTGATGCCATGGAAGAGTGTAGCATTACCCTGGCACATTCAGACTATTTTTGTTGCTATGTTTTTGATGGTCACAGGATACTATTTTAAGTTGAATTACGAGCAAAAAGTTGCTCGCTTTGTTAATATTAAAACATATATAATAACTTTAATTATATATTTAATGTTAATTTACATAGGATATTCTGTTAGCGGCAATAGTTTAGGTATTAATGATTACGAAAATACGTTTATTCTTTACTGGTATGTGACTGTTGCAGTTGGAATTATGCTATGTATACTATGCTGTAAGCTTGTTAAATCCAATAAATATATATCCTTTGTTGGTGCTAATACTCTTACTTACTTTGGCCTGCATGGTAAATTAGAGAGTCTAGTAGAAAAAGTATTATTAAAGATAGGAATTTTGGAAAAGGTTTATCAGTCTGTATTCTTACAATATGCTTTATTAATAGGAACAGTGTTGGTTATCTCTATTATTTTGATCATACCTGCTTTAATAATAAATAAATATTTTCCATTCATACTAGGCAAGTGGTACAAGAGTAAAGCAACAGAAAAGCTTATATATAATGCTGAAATGTAATACCTCCATAAAGTAATTTCATAAATTGGGTAAAAGACTAGCTGACGCTCACTATCAACTAGTCTTTTTTTTGTATATTGCACCAGCAAAGCCGTAGTGCACTTGACAATGCAAGTACCTTAAAGTGTGGTGAAATAATGGATTTACTCTATTTTTTTATTATAAGGTACTATTTTTTGTAACATCAAATAAATTAAATGTTAGGAAATTTATAAAAATATCATTATAAGATTGATTTTTATTTCATCAAATATAAACAGTCTTTTACGGTTTTCTTCGCATAAAAATAAAGAATTATAAAATTAAATGTAGAATGTCTAATAAATTCTATGGGAAATGCAGAATACATTAGATTTACAAATAAGTTGATTTAGATATAATTAACCCGTAACCAGTAATTACCAAATTGTAAGGTGGTGTATACGTAAGGCGTGAATGTTATGGAGTATATTGACAAAAACAAATGGTATGCAATTTTCGTGGCGACAGGTGATGAGGACAAAGTGAAAGAAAGAATAAACTTCAGATTAAGAGAAGATTTCAAAGTACTCGTCCCAAAGAGAAAAATGAGAGAGAGAAAGGAAGGTCAATGGAAAGACAAAATAAGAATTTTATTCCCTGGATATGTTTTATTAAACGGTCAAATGAGTAACAACAAATATAATCAACTCAGAGATATTCCAGGAGTAATTAGGTTATTAAAAGATAGTGATGGTCCACAGGAAATTAGTGATAGTGAAATTTCAATAATAAGCAGGTTAACATATAATAACGAGATTATTGGAAGTTCAATACTTAATCGAGTGGGTGGAGCAATAGAAGTTATCGATGGACCACTTTTGGGAATGGAAGGATTCATCAGATCAATCAATGAGAGAAAAGGCAGAGTCAAAGTAGTAATTAATCTATTGGGTGAGCCAAGGACCGTAGAACTTAGTATAGCGATGGTTCGTCCGTCTTAGGAATTCAAATTCTAAATTAACTGTTTCGGCGTTAATTCATGGAGAAGAATGACATATTAAATTAAAGGATTGGAATAAGTTAATGATTCCAAATGGCGAAGCTTTGCCTTTTGGGAGAAAAATTGAAAGAGAGGTTAAAATATGGAAATAAGAAGATTTATGAACTCAATAAAAAGAATGTTATGGTTAATAATTTTGTTCGGCGTTATTGGGGGGGGAGTTACATATTACACTAGCTATTATAAGTCAGTTCCAATGTATAATGCTGAAACAACAATATATGCTATGAGCAAGGGGAGTTCTACTTCTAATAGTGATAGCATAAATTATCAAGATGTTATGCTCAGCAGATATTTGGTTGAAGACTATAAAGAGATAATAACAAGTGAAAAGGTATTGAAATTGGCTGCAAGTCAACTGCAAAAATATCAAATCACCCAGGATTATTTAAAAGGTATGATAAGCGTATCCCCAAAAAATGATTCAAGCGTTATAGGCATATCTGTAACAGCAAATGACCCAAAATTAGCAGCAGAAGCATCAACTGCTGTTACACAAGCTTTTATGACTAGATTACGTGAACTTACAAATGCAAATATAGTTGGAATATTGGATGCGGCACAAGAACCGCAAGCTCCTATCTCGAATAATTACACTAAGAATATGGTAGTCGGGGTACTAGTGGGCATTATTCTAGCATTAGCTATTATATACATCAGGGAGCTCTTTGATATGAATATAAGATATGTTGAGGATTTAGAAAATTCTTTGAACCTAAAAGTAATTGGGATAATTCCTAAATATGGTATTAGATAAGGGGGAGATAATATGCAAAATAAAAATTATAGCCTGTATAGACCTGAAAATCCAACCGTAAGAGAAGCATATTCTATGCTTGCAGGAAATATACATGTGGGTTCTGAACAGAAAAAGATTAAATCATTAGTTATAACAAGTGTTGAACCTAAAATAGGAAAAACCTCAATTGCAACAAGTCTTGCAATCACAATGGCCACATGGGGTAAGAGAACTCTTTTAGTCGATGCAGACTTGAGAAAGCAGTCTGATAAAAGTCAACTAAATGCTTTAGGAGTGAAAGGCACCTACCAGTATCTACAGGGTATTATAAGCTTTGAGGATGTTTTGTGTTCTACTAATATCGACAATCTAGTATACATACCAAATGGCAGAGTATCAGGAAACCCCATGGGAATATTGTGTTCAAAAAATCTTACTGACTTAATAGATATAGCTGGTCAGCATTTCGACTATATTATCTTTGACACACCATCTTTGGGAAGTGTTTCTGATGCTGCTATCATTTCATCTAAAACTGATGCAACAATACTGGTAGCAAGTTTAGGAAAAACAAAGTTGGGTGTAATAAAACAGGCTAAAGAAACCATAGAAAAGAACAATGGGAATTTATTGGGGGTAGTAGTTAATAGAGTAAAAAAATCTGAATATAGAAGGTATTTTGAATCATATGATTATTTCTATAAATCTCATAAAAATGCTGTAAGAGAGGACAATCATAAAGTTCTGGAGACTTTACAGACATAAAGCTCTTGAGGCTTTATAGACATTACAGACATTAGCTCTTGAGATTTTATAGACACAGCAGATTTTTGTGAAACTCGTTTAATTTTTTGGAAGTGGTGATAAAAATGAATATAACAATAGTAGGAACTGGTTATGTTGGCCTTATAACTGGCGTTTGCCTATCAGACGTAGGGCATTATGTAACGTGTTTGGATATAGACAATATAAGGATAAAGAAATTACAAGATGGTATTATGCCAATTTATGAACCTGGGCTAGATGACTTGATTAAAAAAAATAGAGCTAGACTTAAGTTCGTTACTGACTATAAGGAGGCCTATAGTGAATGCGATGTAATATTTATCTGTGTAGGAACACCTGAAAAGAAAGACGGATCTGCAAATATGAAATTTGTTTATGATGCGGTATTAAAAGCTGCAGATTTCGTTAATGGTGACTGCATCATTGTAATTAAGTCAACTGTACCGGTTGGTACATGTGATAGGATTCAGGAGATCGTTGATAGCAGAGTTACTGCTAAAAATCATATTGAGGTAGTAAGCAATCCTGAGTTTTTATCCCAGGGGACAGCAATTCATGACACAATGAAGGCATCACGGATAATTATAGGGGTAAGTTCATCCAACGCAGCCGAAATTATTAAGAATGTTTATGATCCATTTGGACAGAAGTATGTTGTAACCAATAGAAAAAGTGCTGAAATGATAAAATATGCATCCAATGACTTTTTAGCCTTAAAAATATCATATATTAATGAAATTGCTAACCTATGTGATATAACAGGAGCAAATGTTGAAGATGTTGCAAGGGGCATGGGACTTGATCCTCGAATTGGGGACCGCTTTTTAAATGCAGGAATTGGTTATGGAGGGTCGTGTTTTCCGAAGGATACGAAGGCTCTACATTGGCTTGCTAATTTTAATGATTGTGAACTCAAGACTATTAAGGCAGCAATTGATGTTAATGAAAATCAGAAAATAAAACTCATTAAAAAAGCAAGAAAATACTATGATAATTTCCGTGGATTGACAGTTTCCGTTTTAGGATTAACATTCAAGCCAGGAACAGACGATCTCCGTGAAGCTCCATCACTTCAAAATATTCCTATACTTTTGGAGGATGATGCAAAAGTCAAAGTTTGGGACCCTGTTGGTATGGATAACTTCAAGAAAATATATCCTAATGAAATCAGATATTGCAATTCCATTGAAGAAACATTAAAAGATGCTGATATCTGCTTTATTTTGACAGAATGGCCTGAAGTAACTAATATGGAACTTTCAAAGTTCCGTCTGCTTATGAGAAATCCTATAGTACTTGATGGGAGAAATTGTTTTAAGATCCATGAAGTTGAAGGCCAAAATTTTATATATGAATCTATAGGAAGAAAAGTTGTAGGTCAAAGTGCAGAAGTGGTAGAAAACACACTAAAAGACGAGAAGGCTGGCTAATGCTAATTTCTAGCTAGTTTGTAGCTGTACTTGTGGGAGGAGTTTGTTAAATGGATAAATTGATATTAATTGCAATTTTCCTATCCCCATTCAGAAATCTAATTATTTTTAGTTTAGGTTTTATGGATTTAAGAATAATTCAAGCAATCTGGACATTAGTATTTATGATAATACTAATAAAAAAAGCTGTTAACAAGCAAGTTTTAATTAAAGATAGCGTTATAAGCAGGGAAAGCAAACTACTGTTTTTCCTTTACATATCAATACTTGCTATCTCGTGTTTATATTCAATTAATATTAATATGTCTCTAAAGGAACTAATACAATACATTTATCTATTTTTATTATTTGCTGTAATATACTTAAGAGCAAAAGATAAGGTGTTTTTGGATAAAATTGTTACTACAATAGTAATTTCTAACATAATTCTAGTATTAGTTTGTATTTTAAGTTACTTTTCTGGCAATGCAATTATTCCTTCTTATATAGTTTATTCTAACGGAACAGTTGTGGCTAATACAAATTTATTTGAAATTAATACTCTTATGGAAAATGGTAATACGATAGCCAGATTACATGGTGCGCTAGGCTTAGGGCCGACGGCAATTGCAAACATAGTATTGATTCAGTCCATGTTTGTAAATTACATGATAAGAAAAGGCAAGGGGTTGGTAAAATTTGGGCTGATAGCTTTACTATTATGTAACCTAGTCACAATAGTTCTGACCTATTCAAGGGCTGGAATACTACTATTTGTTTTCATGCATATCTTTACTATAATATCAAAAGATCATGTAAAGAATTTTTTTATCATATTAATGGTAGCATGTACCGCTATTGCATTTTTGAGGGTTTTCCCGGATGTGCTAGCGCGCATACTGGAAACATTTAATCCAGAGCAAAAATCCTCTAAGTACCATTTTGTATTTTGGCTAATGTCAATTATGACGGGGTGGGATAATATTTTAACAGGCATTGGCCTGGGCAACATGACATATTTCACGGATAACTATACGTATTTGTTTCAGCAATTTAACATTAATAGAGCTGCGGTTAATCCTTCACATAACTTTATACTTCAAATATGGTCAGAACAGGGAGCCTTTGGCTTTTTAATAAGTATTGCCTTGGTAGTCAAGCCTATACTAAGCTACTTTAGAACATATAAACTAAGTGATAGAAATAATGTATATTTCTTCATATTATTAGCTTACATTTCATCACTAATCTGTAATCTCACAAACAATAACTATTATACTGAACCATTTTGGATGATATTTGGGTTAGCATATTCAATTGAATTTAAAAGGCTAAAAACAGGTCTAGCACTAAAAAATTATGGGGAGTTGCATGCGTAAAAAAAAATTATTTATTAGTTTAATAGGTGCATTGTTCTTATTTCTATTACTATTATTATTTAACAATCATTTTATAAATAGAACGGAAGGGCATTATTACGTAAGTAATGATGGCAGTGATAGTAATACAGGCAGATCTCCCAGACAATCATGGAAAACATTAAAAAAGGTGAATAAATATAAATTTAAGCCTGGCGATGTTATTTACTTTAAAAGGGGAGATGTTTGGAGAGGGCAATTGATACCCAATGCAGGAGCGGAGAATAATTATATTGAGTATACAGCCTATGGAACAGGAGAGAAACCTGTCATATTAGGTTCTTTCTCAAAAAATAATAGTAATGATTGGAAAGAAGTATCAGATAATATATGGAGTGCAAATGCCACAGAGATTGATGTTGGGAACATTATTTTTAATAATGGTGAAGCCGTAGGAATTAAAGTGTGGAGTAGTACGGAGCTTGATAAGTTAAATGAGTTCTACTATGACTCAAATAGCCAAAAAGTAGAGCTTTTTTGCATAGGAAATCCTGCACTGACCTATAGTAGTATTGAATGTGCAATTAACAAAGATATCATTAGCCAAGCAAATAAGAGTTATATTGTTTATGATTCTCTTAGTTTAAAATATGGTGCGGCCCACGGGATAGGCGGTAGAAATACAAGTAATATCATTGTTAGGAACTGTGACATCAGCTATATTGGGGGCGGAGATCATAACAACCAAAAGATCAGATTTGGTAATGGAATCGAGTTCTGGGCAAATGCACAAAACAATACGGTTGAAAACTGCAAAATATGGGAGATTTATGATGCTGGTTTGACAAATCAAAATAATATTCCGAACTGTACGCAGCAGAATATTACATACAAAAACAATGAAATTTGGAACTGTGAATATAGTTTTGAGTATTGGAATAGGCCAGTGGGCTCTGTGACAAAAAATATTGTATTTACAAATAATAAATGTAGTAATGCTGGCGGAGGTTGGGGGCACAGCCAGAGGCCAAACCCTTCTGGAAGACAATTATGCTTGGCTGCAAATACCTCAACCGTAGAAAATCTGGTAATAGAAAATAATACTTTTTATGGAGCTGAAGAGGCTTTAATTTATTTACACAAAAACTTCAACCAATCAGACAATATATTTATTCGTAACAATATTTTTTTTCAATATAAAGATAGAGATTTTGCGCGCTGGAAGCAGAAAGTCTATTCTTTTGACGATTATACCAAATTTATTATAGATAATTCGATGGATAAATATTCTCCTTTGTATGTATTTTATGGTACAAGTTAAAGATTTGAGGTGGAAAAATGGATATTATAAGTTTACAAAAATTCTCAAATAAGCTATACAAAAAGCGTCTGGTTATACCTGCCAAG